>NZ_JBSFLB010000009.1:0-236136 GCF_053598835.1 Streptomyces sp. NPDC001070 | reverse complement strand
CGCGCCCGGCGAGCACCAGGCGGCGAGCCTGTCGACCCTCATCGACGAGGTCATCGAGTGGAGCCGCGCCCTGGCCCCGCTGCGCGGCTGACCGGCCCGGTCACCCGTCACCGGGCCGGGACCGGCGTACCCGCCCGGTGACCGCGGGGCGGGCGGAGGACCCTCCGCCCGCCCCGCCGCCCCGGCGGCACTCCCAGCAGGAGACGACGCCATGCCGGCGATCACCGTCGACGACACTTTCGCCCTGCCTCGCCTCCCGGGACCGGACCCCACCGCGTCCGTCCGGTGGCCGACGTCATCACCGCCCACGAGGCGATCGAGGGCGCCGGAGTCCGTGTGCGGCGCCCGTTCCCGGGCCCGCTGTCCCTGGTCAAGACGGATCCGTTCCTCATGGTCGACCAGGCCGGCCCCCATGATCAGCCCGCCGGACTCCGCGTCGGGCGCGCCGTGGCACCCGCACCGCGGCTTCGAGACCGTGACCTACGTCACGGACGGCGAGATCGCGCACCACGACACCAACGGCGGCGAGGTGATCGGCGAGGGCGACACGCAGTGGATGACCGCCGGCAGCGGCATCCTCCACGACGAACTGCCGACCGAGCGGATGTACCGCGCGGACGGTCCGAGTCACCTCGTCCAGTTGTGGGTCGATCTGCCCGCCGCCATGAAGACGACGTCGCCGCGCTACCAGTCGATCACCGCCGGGGCGCTGCGGCTGCCGGCCTCCGCCGACGGCGGGGCACTGATCCGGCTCATCGCCGGCGAATCGCGGAATCCACCGGACCCGGCGTGACGCACACCCCATCTCCTACGCCCACGCGACCCTCGCCCCAGGAGCGGAGCCGTGGAACCGGTCGTTCAGCGCGCTGACCCACGTGCTGACCGGTCGCGGCACCGCGGGCCGGGAGGCCCGGCCGGTGGAGAGCGGACAGCCGGCCCACTTCGGGCCCGGCGGTCACCTCGTCGTCCGCGCCGCCGACCGCGCGCCCGAGTCCATGGACGTCCTGCTGCTCGGCGGGCTGCCGATCCGCGAACCGATCGCGAGCCACGGCCCGTTCGTGATGAACACCCGTGAGGAGATCCTCCAGGCGATCGAGGACCACCGGTACGGCCGGATGGGCACGATTCCCGCCGATCAGCTGGCTCCCCGGAACTTCGCCTGAACCGCCCGTACCACTGAGCCGCGTGAACCGCTGGGCCGTCCGGGCCGGCCGGCGGGTCTCACGGCCCGGCCGGCGCCCGGTCACGCGAAGCGCACGTCGTGGTGCCCGGCCTGCGGGTCGGAGGCGGCGAGCAGCCGCCGCCCCTCTTCCTCCAGGACGGCGCGGTCGGCGGCGGGAAGCGGCGCGAACGGCGTGACCGTGACGACGGCGGAACCCTGCTCCCGGTCGGTGCGCCAGGTGCCGGCGACGAAGCCGTCGACCAGGACCGTGCCCCGGACGATGCCGTTGACGGTCATCACCCGGCGCACGTGCTCCTCGGCGAGGATCCGGGAGCGGTCCGCGTGGGAGAGCACGAGGTTGTCGAAGTCGGCGACGAAACGGGCGGTCACCGGCAGGTCCGGATCGGGCAGCGGCGGGGCGCCGGGGTCGTCGTACAGCACTCGGCCGTTCTCGTCGCGGTAGGTCCGCAGCTCCATCGAGGCGAAGACCTGCCGCAGCCCGGTGAGCCCGGACCACTTCTGCGCGTCGGCGACGGAGGCGGGACCGAAGGCGGCGAGATAGCGGCGCACGAGCACGCGGAGGTCGGGGTCGGCCGGGGCGCGGCCGAGCCAGGACTCGGCGGTGGTGTAGGCGGTCCGCCCGGCGACGCCCCACACACCGCGCGGCGGCACCTGCACCAGCGGTACCCAGTTGCGCAGGGCGTTGGCGAGGGAGGCGGGATCGGCGCCCGGCCAGCGCGGGCCGAGCAGGGCGCGCAGCTCGCCCGGAGTGCGCGGTTCCTCCTCGACCAGGGCGCGGCAGGCGGCGACGGCCTCGTCCCGGTCCACGCCGCGCACACCCGGCCCCCAGCTCCCGCGCTCGATCTGCCGGTCGAGCAGCGGTTGCAGCAGCGGTCGCAGCAGCAGGGCGTCGTCCGCGGTGACCAGGTGGACGGTGCCGCGCATCAGCGCGATGCGCACGACGTCGCGGTCCAGCAGCAGCCGGGACAGGTCCTCGAAGGCGAAGCCGTCGAGCCGGGTCCACAGCCCCGCGTACGCGGAGTGCGGGGACTGGGACTGAAGGCCCAGCAGATGCGCGACCGCCTCCCGGGGGCCCATCGCCGAGCGCTCCAGCAGCAGCTGCCGGTCCAGCAGGGCCCGGTTGAGCGTGCGGCGGCCCAGCGTGGCCGGCGGAGTCCTGTGCATGGGGCCACGTTAGGGGGCCGCATTGGTGGGCCACGACGTACTCGGGGGTATCAGTCGCCTCGGCGGTGCCAGGAGGGCTCTTCCTGGTCTCGCGGTTCGCCGCGCGCTGGGGCACCCGCTGCACCGCCGACGGCAAGGTCATCCGGGCCGAGCAGCAACTGCCCCCGGCCGCCCGGTGAGCGGGCGCGGCGGCGGGGCGCGTCAGGCCGCGGGGCCGACGCGCGCGGCGAGCGCGCCTTCGTCGGGGTGGATGGGGGTGTGCGCCCCGGTGAGGGGGACGCCGGAGCCGCCGCGGCGGTGGGCCACGATCTCGGCGGCGATGGACAGCGCGGTCTCCTCGGGGGTGCGGGCGCCGAGGTCGAGGCCGATCGGGCTGTGCAGCCCGGCCAGTTCGAGCTCGCTGAGGCCGGTTTCGCGCAGCCGTTCCAGGCGCTGCTCGTGGGTGCGCCGCGAGCCCATGGCGCCGACGTACGCGACGGGCATGCGCAGGGCCCGTTCCAGCAGCGGCACGTCGAACTTGGCGTCGTGGGTGAGGACGCAGACCACGGTGCGGCCGTCCACCCGGGTGCGCTCGAGGTAGCGGTGCGGCCAGTCGACGACGACCTCGTCGGCCTCGGGAAAGCGCCTGGCCGTCGCGAAGACCGGCCGGGCGTCGCAGACCGTCACCGCGTAGCCGAGGAATTTGCCGGCCCGCACGAGCGCCGCGGCGAAGTCGATCGCGCCGAAGACCAGCAGGCGCGGCGGCGGGACGCTGGCCTCGACCAGCAGCGTGAGCGGCTCGCCGCAGCGGCTGCCGTCCGCGCCGACGTCGACCGTCGCGGTGCGGCCGGTGTCGAGCAGCGCGTGGGCCGCGGCGGCCGCCGTACGGTCCAGGCGCGGGTCGCCGAGGGTTCCCTCGTACGATCCGCCGGGGCGCACGAGCAGCGCCCGGCCGGGGAGGCCGGGCGGGCCCGCCACGATCCTGGCCACCGCCGCCGCCTCCGCGCGGGAGGCGGCGGCCAGTGCCGCGCCGAGCTGGGGCGGTTCGCCCGGCGCGATCCGCTGGACGAAGATGTCGATGACGCCGCCGCAGGTCAGGCCGACGGCGAAGGCGTCGTCGTCGGAGTACCCGAAGCGCCGGAGCACCGGCTCGCCGGTCTCCAGCACCTCCTGGCAGAGCTCGTAGACGGCTCCTTCCACGCACCCGCCGGACACGCTGCCGACGGCGGTGCCCTCGGCGTCGACGGCGAGCGCCGCGCCGGGCTGCCGGGGGGCGCTGCCGCCGACGGCGACGACGGTCGCGACCCCGAACGGCCTGCCCTCGGCGGACCAGCGGTGCAGCTCGTCGGCTATGTCCAGCATGGCGGGGACTCCTTAACTGACGCCGAGCCAGCCCTCGACGGGGTGCCGGGCGAAGTAGACGACGAAGACGGCCGTGAGCACCCACATGAGGACCCCGGGCTCACGGAACCTGCCCTGGGCCGACTTGATCGCGGTGTACGCGATCACTCCGGCGCCGACCCCGGCGGTGATGGAGTAAGTGAAGGGCATCAGCGCCACCGTCAGGAAGACGGGGACGGCCACCGAGCGGTCACCCCAGTCCACGTGCCGGGCGTTGCCCATCATCATCGCGCCGATGACGACCAGCGCCGCGGCCGCGACCTGGCCTGGAACGATCTGCGCCAGCGGGGTGAAGAACAGCCCGGCGGCGAAGAGGAGTCCGGTGACCACGGACGACAGTCCGGTGCGAGCGCCCTCGCCGACGCCGGTCGCGGACTCGATGAAGACGGTCTGCCCGGAGGCCCCGGACATCCCGCCGATCGCACCGCCCGCGCCGTCGATGAACAGCGCCTTGCTCAGGCCGGGCATGCGCCCCCTGTCGTCGGCCAGCCCCGCTTCCGTGCCGACGCCGATGATGGTGGCCATCGCGTCGAAGAAGCCGGCCAGTACGAGGGTGAAGACGATCACGCCCACGCTCAGCGTGCCGATGTGCTCCCGGCCGCCGAACTCGACGTGCCCGAAGAGCCCGAAGTCGGGCGCGGAGACCAGGTGCCCGGGCAGCTCGGGGACGGTCAGCCCCCACACCTTGGCGCCGGTTCCGCCGGCCGCCTGCACGATCACGGCGAGGACGGTGCCGGTGACGATGCCGATGAGGATGGCGCCCGGTGTGTCGCGGGCCTGCAGCATGAAGATCAGCAGCAGGGTGACGCAGAAGATCAGCACCGGCCAGCCGGCCAGTCGCCCGCCGGTGCCCAGGGTGAGCGGGCTGCCCTCGCCCCGGCCCACGAACCCGGCGTTCACCAGCCCGATGAGGGCGATGAACATGCCGATCCCGATGGTGATGCCGTGTTTCAGCGGCAGCGGGATCGCGTTCATGATGACCTCCCGCAGACCGGAGACCACCAGAGCCACGATCACCGCTCCGTAGAGCACGCACATCCCCATCGCCTGGGGCCAGGTCATGTGCGGAGCCACCTGCGTGGCGAGCACACCGGAGACCGACAGCCCGGCGGCCAGCGCGAGCGGCACCTTGCCGACGACACCCATCAGGAGGGTGGAGACGGCGGCGGCCAGCGCGGTCGCCGTGATGAGTCCCGCCTGGCCAAGCCGGTGGCCGTCCACGTCGGGTCCGGACAGCAGCAGCGGGTTGAGCAGCAGGATGTACGCCATCGCCATGAAGGTCGTCAGACCTCCGCGGACCTCGCGGGCGACGGTCGAACCGCGTTCGGATATGCGGAAGTACCGGTCGAGCCGGGTGCGTCCGGCGGGCCGGGGCGATCGCGCGGGGGCGTCGCCGGGGACGGTTGTGTCGGTGGCCGACTGGATCGACTGGGGCATGCGGTGCCACTCCCAAGGTTCACAGGGGCACCCGGACGGACCGAGCCGTACGGGATTTGGGATGGTCCGCAGCACGACCCGGGGGACGGCCCGAGAGTGGTGCGGCGAACGCCCGGCGCCGGACGGCGCCGGACGGCCGTTCCTCAGGTACCGGTCAGGTGCTCCGGCCGTACCGGTACGCGGCTGAGGGCCAGGCCGGTCGCCGCGCGGATGGCGGCGACGACGGCCGGCGTGGAGGACAGCGTCGGGGCCTCGCCGACGCCGCGCAGGCCGTACGGCGCGTGGTCGTCGGCGAGTTCGAGCACGTCGAGCGGGATGGGCGGCGTGTCGAGGATGGTGGGGATCAGGTAGTCGGTGAAGGAGGGGTTGCGGACCTTCGCCCTGTCGGAGACGAGGATCTCCTCCATGACGGCCAGGCCCAGGCCCTGCGTCGTCCCGCCCTGGATCTGGCCGGCGACCGACAGCGGGTTGAGCGCCTTGCCGACGTCCTGGGCGCAGGCCAGTTCGACGACCTTGACCAGCCCGAGTTCGGTGTCGACCTCCACGACGGCGCGGTGCGCGGCGAAGGAGTACTGGACGTGGCCCCGGCCCTGGCCGGTGCGCAGGTCGAAGGGCTCGGTGGGGCGGTGCCGCCACTCCCGTTCGATGTCGATCGCCTCGTCGCCGAGGACCTCGGCGAGGCCCGCAAGCACCTCGCCGGCGTCGGTGACGACCTTGCCGCCCTCCAGCAGGAGTTCGGCGGTGGCCCAGGCCGGGTGGTAGGTGCCGAGCTTGGCGCGGCCCATCTCCAGGACGCGCTCGCGCACGGCCTCGCAGGTGTGCTTCACCGCGCCGCCGGTGACGTAGGTCTGCCGGGAGGCGGAGGTGGAACCGGCCGAACCGACCCGTGTGTCGGCCGGGTCGATGGTGACCTGGGTGACCCCCAGTTCGGTGCGGGCGATCTGGGCGTGGACGGTGACGCCGCCCTGACCGACCTCGGCCATCGCGGTGTGGACGGTGGCCACCGGCTCGCCGGCGATCACCTCCAGCCGGACACGGGCGGTGGAGTAGTCGTCGAAGCCCTCGGAGAACCCGACGTTCTTGATGCCGACGGCATAGCCGACACCTCGGACGACGCCCTCGCCGTGGGTGGTGTTGGACACCCCGCCGGGCAGGGCCCGCACGTCCACCCCGCCGCCCGCGCTCTCCCACTCCCGCTCGGGCGGCATCGGCATCGCCTTGACGCGGCGCAGCAGTTCGGCGACCGGAGCCGGGGAGTCGACGGTCTGCCCGGTGGGCATGACGGTGCCCTGGGACATGGCGTTGATCCGCCGGAACTCCACCGGGTCCATGCCGAGGGCGGCGGCCAGCTTGTCCATCTGCGCCTCGTAGGCGAAGCAGGCCTGGACCGCCCCGAAGCCGCGCATGGCCCCGCAGGGCGGGTTGTTGGTGTAGAGCGCGAGGGCCTCGATGTCGACGTCGTCGATGACGTACGGGCCGGCGCTGAGGGAGGACGCGTTGCCGACGACGGCCGGGGAGGAGGAGGCGTAGGCGCCGCCGTCCAGCACGATGCGGCACCGCATGTGGGTGATCTTCCCGTCGCGGGTGGCGCCGTGCTCGTAGTGCAGCTTGGCGGGATGCCGGTGGACGTGCCCGAAGAAGGACTCGAAGCGGTCGTAGACCATCTTGACGGGCTTGCCGGTGCGCAGCGCCAGCAGGCAGGCGTGGATCTGCATCGACAGGTCCTCACGCCCGCCGAAGGCGCCGCCGACGCCGGAGAGCGTCATGCGGACCTTCTCCTCGGGCAGGCCGAGGACGGGGGCGATCTGGCGGAGGTCGGCGTGGAGCCACTGGGTGGCGATGTAGAGGTCGACGCCGCCGTCCTCGGCCGGGACCGCCAGCCCCGACTCGGGGCCGAGGAAGGCCTGGTCCTGCATGCCGACCTCGTAGTCGCCGGTGACGATCACGTCGGCGCGCCGGGCGGCCTCGTCGGCGTCGCCCCGGACGATCGGCTGGCGGTGGACGATGTTGGGGTGCGGGACGTGGCCGCTGTGGTGGTCGGTGCGGTTCTCGTGGATGAGCGGCGCATCAGGGGCGGTCGCGGTGGCCTCGTCGACGACGACGGGCAGCTCCCGGTACTCGACCCTGATCTTCGCGGCGGCGCGGCGGGCGGTCTCGGGGTGGTCGGCGGCGACCAGGGCCACGGGCTCGCCGTGGTGGCGGACCCGGCCGTGGGCGAGGACGGGGGTGTCCTGTATCTCCAGGCCGTAGTGGCGCACGTCCGTCGGCAGGTCGTCGTACGTGAGCACGGCGTACACGCCGGCCTGCGCCAGCGCCTCGGAGACGTCGACGGAGACGATCTCGGCGTGCGCGTGCGGGCTGCGCAGCGTGTGGCCCCAGAGCATGTCCTCGTGCCACAGGTCGGACGCGTACGCGAACTCGCCGGTGGTCTTGAGGACGCCGTCGGGACGGAGGGTCGACTCGCCGATGCCGCCCCTGGTCTCGCTGCCCTGGGTGGTGGGGGTGGGGGTACGGGTCACGCCCATCGCGGTCAGGCCTCCGTTCCGGTGCGGGCGGCCGCGAGGCGGACCGCGTCGAGGATCTTCTCGTAGCCCGTGCAGCGGCACAGGTTGCCCGACAGCGCCTCGCGGATGTCCGCGTCGGTCGGCTCGGCGTTGCGCTCCAGCAGCTCGTCCGCGGCGACCAGCAGCCCGGGGGTGCAGAAGCCGCACTGGACGGCGCCGGCGTCGATGAACGCCTGCTGCATCGGCGACAGTTCGGTGGCCGGGCCGGAAGGCCGCGCCTGCCACTGCTGTGCGGCGCCCGGGTCGGTGCTGGTGCCCGCCCCGCCCGTCGCGCGCTCGCGGGCGAAGTCGGCCAGACCCTCGACGGTCACGACCTCGCGGTCCTGCACCTGGCCGGCGGCGACCAGGCACGCGCAGACCGGAACGCCGTCCAGCCGGACCGTGCAGGAGCCGCACTCGCCCTGCTCGCAGGCGTTCTTGGAGCCGGGCAGGCCCATGCGCTCGCGCAGGACGTACAGCAGGCTCTCGCCCTCCCAGACGTCGTCCGCCTCCTGACGCCGTCCGTTGACGGTGAAGGTCACGCGCATCGGAAGCCCTCCTCCTTGCCGTGGTCGTTGCCGCGGTACTCGTCCCACGTCCAGCCGAGGGTGCGGCGGGCCATGACGGCCAGCGCGTGGCGGCGGTAGGCGGCGCTGCCGCGTACGTCGTCGATGGGGCTGGCGGAGGCGGCGACCAGCTCGGCGAACTGGCGGGCGACGGACGGCGTGATGATCCTGCCGTTGTCCCAGAAGCCGCCCTCCTCCAGGGCCGCGTTCAGGAACTCCTCCGCGGTGGTGGCCCGGATCGGGGTCGGCGCGGCCGAGCCGATGCCGGTCCTGACCGTGCGCGTGGCCGGGTGCAGGGCCAGGCCGAAGGCGCAGACCGCGATGACCATCGCGTTGCGGGTGCCGACCTTGGAGAACTGCTGGGGGCCGTCCGCCTTCGCGATGTGCACGGCGCGGATCAGCTCGTCCGGGGCGAGCGCGTTGCGCTTCACGCCGGTGTAGAACTCCTCGACCGGGATGAGCCGGGTGCCGCGCACGGACACGGCCTCCACCTCGGCCCCGGCGGCCAGCAGCGCCGGGTGGGAGTCCCCCGCCGGGGAGGCGGCGCCGAGATTGCCGCCGACGCTGCCGCGGTTGCGGATCTGCGGCGAGCCCACGGTGCGGGCCGCCAGCGCGAGACCCGGCAGTTCCCTGCCCAGTGCCTCGATGACGCGGGTGTACGGGACCGCGGCGCCCAGCCGGACGGTCTCCTCCCCCACCTCCCACTCGTACAGGTCGCCGACGCGGTTCAGGTCCAGCAGGACATCGGGCCGCCGGTGGTCGAAGTTGATCTCGACCATCACGTCGGTGCCACCCGCGATGGGCACGGCCGCGGGGTGCTCCGCCTTGGCGGCGAGTGCCTCCTCCCAGCTTGCGGGACGCAGGAAGTCCATGAGCGCTCTCTTCTTCTCTTCGTCTGCACTTCGACGAGGGACGGGATGGCTGGTTCATGTCCTGTTCACGCTGTGTGACCCAGTACACGTCCGGGCACCCTCCCGGGTGCAGTCACCGAACACATGAAGCACTTGGCTGGTCGGTAGGCTGGTCTTGTAGATTCCTCTGAAAGACGCGGACCTGAAACCTGTCGGCATCGACACCGCAACACCGATGCAACCGAGCGGGCGCCACCCTGGTACCGCCTCAGACAAGGAAGCGTTCGAGACAAGGCGACGACGATGCGGCTGCGCGCACTGCTGGACACCGATGCCCTCGGCCTGCGGCTGCTCGGCGGCGAGGAGGAGCTGGACCGTCAGGTCCGTGGCGTGATGACCACCGACCTGAAGGACCCCAGCCGCTACCTCTCCGGCGGCGAGCTGGTGCTGACCGGGCTGGCGTGGCGCCGCGAGCCGGAGGACTCGGAGCGCTTCGTGCGCATCCTGGCCGGGGCCGGGGTCGCCGGTCTCGCGGCCGGAGAGGCCGAACTGGGCTCCGTCCCCGACGACCTGGTGCTGGCCTGCGCCCGGCACCGGCTGCCGCTGTTCGCGGTCGACGAGGACGTGGCCTTCGCCTCCATCACCGAGCACGTCGTGCGCCAGGTGTCCACCGAGCGCGCCGGGGACCTGGCCGCCGTCGTCGAACGGCACCGGAGACTGATGACCTCCGGCCCCGCGGGCGGCGGCCCCGACGCCGTCCTCGACCTGCTCGGCAGCGACCTGGACCTGCGGGCCTGGGTGCTCTCCCCGACCGGCCGCCGGATCGCCGGCTCGGACCACCCGCTGCCCGGCGCGGTACGCGCCGAGCTCGCCGGCGAGCACCTGGCCGCCGCGCGGACCGGCCGCCCGTCGCCGCACCGCGCCTTCACCGCGGGCCGCCACTACTCGCTCTTCCCCATCCGCAGCGGCGACCCGGCCGACGACATCCGCGGCACCCTGCTGTCGGACTGGTTCCTCACCGTCGACGCCGACGCGGGCGACTGGCCGGCCGAGCGCCTGGACCTGCTGGACGGCGTCACCCAGCTCATCGCCGTGGAACGCGACCGGCGGGACGCCGCGCGCACCGTGCGCCGCCGGCTGGCCGCCGAGGTGATGGACCTCGTGCAGACCGGAGCGCCGCCGGGCGAGATCGCCGCGCGGCTGCGGGTCGCCGCACCCGTGCTGGTGCCGGGGCTCGGCACCGCCCCGCACTGGCAGATCGTCGTCGCCCGCGTCGACTGGGCGGGCGGCGGGCCCGCCGCGGGTCCGGTCGCCCAGGCCATGCTGGAGGAGGCCCTGGTCGATCCCGCTGCGGTCGGCCCCGACCCGGCCGACCGCATAGCCGTCGCCCACGCCGGGGACGAGGCGATGGCCCTCGTGCCCCTGTCGTCGCTCGAGTCCGACGGCCCCGCCCCCGAGCTGTCCGCCCAGGGCCTGCTGGACGTCCTGCGCGGACCTCTCACGCGGGGTCTCGACGGGGACGGACGGCTCACGATCGGCGTCAGCGCCACCGTCCACTCCGCCGAGGGGCTGCGCGGCGCCCTGGAGGAGGCCCGCCACGCCCGCCGGGTGGCCGCCGCCCGTCCGGGCCGGGTCTGCGTCGCGGGCCACGAGGAGCTGGCCTCCCACGTCCTCCTGCTGCCCTTCGTCCCCGACGACGTCCGCCGCGCCTTCACCGCCCGCCTCCTGGACCCCTTGCGGGCATACGACCGGCGGCACCGCGCGGAGCTCATCCCCACCCTCGAGGCCTTCCTCGAGTGCGACGGTTCCTGGACGCGCTGCGCCAACCGACTGCATCTGCACGTCAACACTCTGCGCTACCGCGTCGGCAGGATCGAGCAACTCACGGGCCGCGACCTGTCGCGCCTGGAGGACAAGCTGGACTTCTTCCTGGCCCTGCGGATGAGCTGACGCCCCCGTCCCTCCGAGCCGGGGCCGGCCGGGGCCGCCCGGGCCCGGCTCCGGGGGCGCGCATCCGGGTGGCGGCGCCCGGCGCGGCGGAACCACCGCGCGCCGGCGCCGCGCGACCGCACCCCGGGCGCGTGTCGCCGAAGCCGCCGGCGATCCGACGCCCCGCCACCACCTCGGTCGCGACCATGGACGCACGCGGACGACGCGGACGGGTCCAGGGGGCATCGCCGGCGACCCGGGCCCATCGGCGCGCAGCGCGCGCCCGCGTCGGGATGCCAGTCCGCGACGCCGCGTTCGCGCCGCGTGACCCCACCCCGGCCGTGCGGGCCACGCGGTGCCGTGGATCGCCCCCTCCGCACCGGCGGTCGCAGGCGTGCCGGGGCTGTCCGTGCGGCGCGGCGGGCTCGCCGGGACGAGCGGCACGGGCGGCACGGGTCCGGTGGATCGCGCGCACCCAGTGCGGCCCCGGGCCACCCCTTGCGAGGGGGCGGGAGGGCGACGCGCGGCAAGGCCGGAGCTCCTCGGGCCCACTCCGGGGCCGGTCTTGTCCCGCGCAGGGGCGGCACGCGTTGGCACGCACCCGGACGGCCCGTCCCGGCAGCGGAGTTGTGAGCGGTACCGGGCGGCGGCACCGCGACGGGTCCGGTGAACGGCGCCGGGGCCGGGGCTGCCGGAAACGCCTCGGGGACGCAGGAGTTGCGTCGCGGTGGCGGTCGGCGGGGGCCCCGGACGGGCAGGAAATCGATCACGCGCCGTCCGCCCTCTTGGCGTGGCACCCGGTGTCGTGCTGGACTTCGGCCCAACCGGCTCGATGACGCGCTTCGGGAGGACAAGTGGCGGACACCGCCATGTCGGACGCAGAGGTGGAACCGAAGGTGCCCGGTGGCGGCACGCCGCCCGACGTCGCGCGGCTTCGCGGCCGCGGGTGCTGGACGGAGGCCGCGGAACTGCTGGCACCCCACGCGGAGCGGCAGCCGGAGGCTGCGACACGGCGGGCGGCGTTGCTGATCGAGCGCTGCATGTTCACCCTGGACGGCTGGGCGGAGGCGGAGGACGCCCTGCGCACAGCGGAGGCGCTGGCCCGTACCGACGACGAGCGCGGCGAGGCCGCCTGCGAACGCGGCAACCTGGCGTACCTCGCGACGCTCTTCGGGATCCGCGACCGGGCCGACGAGGCGCGGGCCGCCCTGATGCGCAGCGCCACGCTGCTGGCACCCGGTGCGGCGGGGCGGCCGCTGCTGGACTTCCGGCGCGGGCTGATCGCGGAGAACCTGGGCGACGACCCGGCCTCGGCGCGGGCCGCGTACCGCCGCGCGCACGCCGGGGCGGTGGCCCACGACGACGTGCTGCTGACCTCGTACACCTGGCGGCACCTGGCCGGGCTCGCCGCCCGCGACGGGGACATCGCCGAGGCGCGGCACGGCTTCGCCGAGTCGCTGAGGATCCGCGTGGAGCTCGGCTACGTCGTCGGGGTCGCGCCCGCCCTCGCCGCGCTGGCCCGTGTGGAGCCGGAGCCCGAGGCGGGTCGGCTGCGCGCAGAGGCGGCCCGGCTCTTCCGCATGCTGGGCGGCGTGCCCGTGTGGCTCGCCGGGGACCTGGCCGCGGCCGGCGACTGAGCCGCCCCGGCCGCGGCCGCGTCACGCGCCGGAGAAGTGCTCCCGTACCAGCGATTCGACGGCGGCGAGGTCGCCGGAGACCAGCGCCTCCAGCAGGACGGCGTGCTGGGTGGCGTCGGCGACCAGCTCGGCGCTGATGCCGCGCGCGGGAGCGGTGCGCCCGGGGCGGGCGTGCGCGTGGTCCTCGGCGACCGGCCACTGGGAGCGGCGGTGCAGCTCGTCGGCGACGGCGACGAGCTGACGGTTCCCGGAGAGCTCGAGCAGGGCCCGGTGGAAGGCGCGGTCCACCTCGGCGTAGGCCGCGCGGTCGCCGAGCGCGGCGGCGACGACGGTGGCCTCGGCGAGCGGGCGCAGCTGCTCCCAGCGGGACGCGGGGAGGGTGCGGGCCAGCCGGAGGACGACGGGGACCTCGAGGAGCGCGCGTACCTCGGCGAGCTCCGCGAGGTCGCGGCTGCTGCGCTCGGCGACCCGGAAGCCCTTGTTGGGCAGTGCCTCCACGGCGCCCTCGCGGGCCAGCAGCTGCATCGCCTCGCGCACAGGGGTGGCGGACACCCCGAAGCGCTCGGCGAGCGCAGGCGCGGAGTACACGGCCCCGGGCCGGAGCTCACCGGTGACCAGGGCACCACGCAGCGCACTCAGGACCTGGTCGCGCACGGTGTGCCGCTCGGGCAGGCGGCGTGGGCGGGGGATCCCTTCGGCGCGGTCCGGGGCGGCCCCGGGCTCGGCGTGCGGGTGGGCGCCCCGGACCCGTTCGTCGTGGCCGGGGGGCAGCCCGGAGGCCGCGGCGGCGGGCGCCGCGGGGCGCCGCGCGGCGCGGGGGGCGTACTCCACACTGGCTCCTTCGGACGGTCATGTGCGCCTGGCGCACTCCTGCGGAGGATATGCGCCGCCTCCTATTGCAACACGCTCCGCGACCGGCTTCGAGACCCCTGTGCGGCGGCTGCCTCCGGACAAGATCGAACAAGGCGGGGCACACCTCATGCGGGTCTTTCAACCATGCCCCCGACGGCCCGTCAGGACACGGGGTTCCACTCGGGCAACTGAGCCAATCACGCTCTCCAGTTCGAGCATTCTGTCGATCTCGGCCCACGCCACCCCTCCGTTGGCGCTCTCTTGCCCTGAAACCGCATCACGCGTCCGAGGCGTTCGCCAGGATGGCGCGCGGACGCCGTCTCGCGGCCCGAGCGCGACGGTACTGCGACGCAAGGAATCGCACGATGAGACTTACGGACATAACGCTGGACTGGGCGCTGCCGGGCGCCGCATGTCTGGCGGTCCTCGCCGCCGCGGCGGTGTTCCTGCGCAACCGCAAGGCCCGCAAGGAGGAAACGAGTCAGGCCGGTTCCTGGGAGCGCTCGGAAGAGCGGCGCCGCAAGAAGGAGGCCGTGTACGGCACGGCTTCCTACGTCCTGCTCTTCGGCTGCGCCTCGGTCGCCGCGGCCCTGTCCTTCCACGGCCTGGTCGGCTTCGGCCGCCAGAATCTCGGGCTGTCGGGCGGCTGGGAGTACCTGGTGCCGTTCGGTCTCGACGGCGCGGCGATGTTCTGCTCGGTGCTCGCCGTGCGCGAGGCGAGCCACGGTGACGCGGCGCTTGGCTCGCGCCTCCTGGTGTGGCTGTTCGCCGGCGCCGCGGCCTGGTTCAACTGGGTGCACGCGCCCCGCGGCGGCGACCACGCGGGCGCCCCGGAGTTCTTCGCGGGCATGTCGCTGTCCGCGGCCGTCCTCTTCGACCGCGCCCTGAAGCAGACCCGCCGGGCCGCCCTGCGCGAGCAGGGGCTGATCCCGCGGCCGCTGCCGCAGATCCGCATGGTCCGCTGGATGCGCGCGCCCCGCGAGACGTACGGCGCCTGGTCGCTGATGCTGCTCGAGGGCGTCCGCACCCTGGACGAGGCCGTCGAGGAGGTCCGCGAGGACCGCGCCCGCAAGGAGCAGGAGGCCGTGCGCCGCCGCGAGCACGAGCGCCTGGAGCGGGCCCGCATCAAGGCGATCAACCGGCAGCACCGGATCTGGAACCGCGGAGGCAGCACGTACGAACTGCCCGGCTCCGCCGCCGGCTCCCAGGCCAACGCGGAGCCTGCCATAGAACCGGAGAAGGCCGAACTGCCCGTGCGCTCCCGGCCCGTCCTGTCGCCCGTACGTGAGGAGGTCGCTCGTGCCACGATCGACCTCACGGCCGAGGACGACACCATGGCACTCCCCAAACTGGACTCCCTGGAGCGCAAGCTCGCCGACTTGGAGCGCCAGTACGGCTGAGCCCCGGCATCCGTCACGTCTCATCACCTCGCTGCCCCGGTCCGGACCTCAGGTCGGGGCAGCGGCGTGTCCGGGGCGGGTGCGGGCCGGGCGACTCAGCGGGTCTCGACGTCGAGTTCGAACCAGACGATCTTGCCCGTGCCGTCGCCGTCGGGGCGGACGCCCCACGCCACGGCGAGCGACTGGACGAGCAGCAGACCGCGGCCGGAGGTGCGACGGTCCGAGGGGGCGCGCAGGCGCGGGTGGCGGGTCGTGAAGTCACGGACCTCGACGCGCAGTCGGTGCCCGGTCCCCGGCAGCAGCGTCACGGTGAGGACGGCGCCGCGGTCGGTGTGGCGGAGGGCGTTCGTGACGAGTTCGGTGGTGAGGAGTTCGGCGGTGTCGGCGAGGGCGGGCACGCCCCAGTGCCGTAACGCCTCCCGTAACAGCCTGCGGACCTCGGCGACGGCCGGCAGGTCGGCGTGCTGCAGAGGCCGGTGCAGCCGGCGCGCCTCGACGGGGCCCCCGGCCTCCCGACCGCCCGACTGGGCAGGCTGACGTTCCATCGGCTCCGCTCCGGCCGCTGACGCCCTTTCGGGTTCGAACATCTACGCGCAATGCATGCCCCACCGCGGCCACGTCCAGTCATGGACCGGGACGGAGCGCGTTCGTATCCATTGCATGCAATGCATGCAATGGATACACTGACGGGGTGCAGCAGACGGACGCCGCGCGCACGCGGCTGCGGGAACTGATCCTGGACGGGGTGTACGCGCCCGGCCAGCGCCTGACCGAGCTCGAGGCGGCGGCGGCGCTGGCGATGAGCCGTACGCCGGTGCGGGAGGCGTTCCGGGCGCTGGTCGCCGACGGGCTGGTGCGCTCGGCGGGGCGCGGGGTGAGCGTGGTCGAACTGGGGCCGGACGCGCTGCGGCACGCGTATCAGGTACGGGGGGTCCTGGAGGGGCTGACGGCGGAGCTGGCCGCGGAGCGGCAGCGGCGCGGGGAGATAGCGCCCGCCGAACTGACCGCGCTGGAACGCCTCGCGGCGGACGCGGAGGAGGCCACGGCCGCGGGCCGGCTGGTGGAGGCCGTCCGGCACAACCGGCGTTTCCACGCCAGGATCGCCGCACTCTCGGCGAACCCGGTCGCGGTCGGAGCGCTGGAGCGGCTGTGGGACCAGATCCAGGTCTCCACGCGCCGGTCGCTGGCCGCCCCGGACCGGCCCGACCAGGTCGCCGCGCAGCATCGACGGCTCCTCGGCGCCATCGCCGCGGGCAACGCCCCCGAGGCCCACGCGGCCGCCCGCGAGCACGTCATGGACACCTGTGCCGCCTACGAGCGGGACGGGACACAGGAAGAGGAGCGGTAGCCGTGCCCGACATCAGCAAGCGCCACACCTACGCGACCGAGGTCACCTGGACGGGCAACCGGGGCACGGGCACCAGCACGTACCGCGGCTACGGCCGGGAGCACGAACTCACCGCGCCCGGTCTGCCCGTGCCGCCGATATCCGGCAGCTCGGACCCCGCCTTCCGCGGCGACCCCGCCCGCTGGAACCCCGAACAGCTGCTGCTCGGCGCGCTGTCGCAGTGCCACATGCTGTCGTATCTGCATGTGTGCACCGTCGCCGGAGTGGTGGTCACCTCCTACACCGACCGCGCCGAGGGCACGATGCAGGAGACCGCCGACGGCGGCGGCCACTTCACGCAGGCCCTGCTCAGGCCCCGGGTCGAAGTGGCCTCCGCCGCCATGGTCGACGCGGCCGTCAAGCTGCACGCCGACGCCCACCGGCTGTGCTTCATCGCCAACTCCGTGAACTTCCCCGTGCGGCACGAGGCGGAGGTGACCGCCGCGGTCGGCGCCTAGAGCCTCACCGGCGCAGTCCGCGCAGGACGTTGCCCTCGGTGGTCAGGTAGTTGGCGCGGTAGTCGAAGCGGCGCGCCCCGGCGAACAGCAGGTAGTAGTACTTGGCGTTCTCGCTGAACCAGTAGGCCGGGGTCAGGTCGCCCAGTTTCATGGGCCGGGCGGTCACGTCGCGCACCGTCGTGTAGCCGTTGGCCACCCTGCAGTACTGCTTCTGGCGCCGGAACATCTCGGCGGCCCGCTGGCGGTAGACCTCCTTGCCCGTGGCGAGCCACAGGAAGAGGCAGGAGTCGACGTACTCCGGGCGCAGCGGGTAGGAGGGGTCCAGTGCACGCATGCTGCGGTAGTCGAGGCTCTCGGGCGGCAGTCGGAACGAGCCGAGGACGGCGGCCCAGCTGTCGTGGTAGGCCTCGCCGTCGGCGACGCGGCCGCTCTGGGCGAGCAGGCCGGCATAGAAGGCGGTGAGCTCGGACTGCGCGTGCCCGGTCGTGCCACCGGTCCGCATGTCGGCCTGCCGGAACCAGAGCCGGCCGGAGCGTCGTTCGGCGAGGTACTTGAAGACGCCGGCGGTGAGGGTGGTATACCAGGCGTGCAGTTCCCGGTCGCCGTACAGCTCCCAGCCGTCCCACAGGTACTCGTAGAAGGAGTCGACGGGCGGGTCGAGCGTGGCGGTGGTGCCGGTCCACGCGCCGGTCTCGACGTTCATGCCGGTACCGAGCAGGTCCACTCGGGAGCGGCGGTCGTAGACGGCGCGCAGGGCCTTCTTCGCGGCGTCGTAGTACCTGCGGTCGCCGGTGAGCCGGGACAGCTCGCCGAACTCGGTGACGCAGGTGCCGATCTCCGCGAGGTAGTTCTCCGTCCCCGAGACCGCGCCCGTGGCCAGGTTCACATAGCGGTAGGGGACGCCGGTGGGCGACCGGGCGAAGGCGGGCAGCAGCCGGTCCGCCAGTTCGCGGGCACGGTCGAGCAGGACCGGGTCCTTGGTGGCCAGGTGCCCCGAGAGCAGCCCGCCGACCAGGCGGATGATCGTCTCGAAGACCTGCACGGGGGCGTTCTGGTCGAGCACGAGGTCATTGCGCACCCACTGGACGCCGGCGTCCAGTTCCTCGTCCAGCTCCATCAGATAGAGCGTGTCCAGCGCCTCCACGATCGTCAGACCGAGCGTGCTGCCCGGGATGAAGAAGTCCGATCCGGCGCCGCTGAGCGGCCGCAGCTCGTCCCGCCCCCAGGCGAGCCTGCGGTAGGCGTCCCAGGCGCTGCGGAACTCGGTGACGGCCTCCCGGGCGAGCGCGCCGTACGGGTCGGGAGCGGCGACCGCCGTACCGGAGAGAGTCACGGACGGGACGGCGGCGAGCGGGGCGAGCCGGGCGGCGGCACCGAGCAATCTGCGCCGGGAGACTCCGCCGGGACGCGCGATTTTTCTCATGCCCCGAAAACCCCGTCCGCCTTCCGGGCGTTACGGGACACCACCGCATCGACGGGGAATCCATCCGGTGAGCCGACGCGAGGAGCTGAGATGCACGACGACCGTCTGCTGGTCGAAGGCCGTCTGACCAGGGCCATGAACCAGTTCGTCAGGCCCGCCCTCTACGCCGACCGGGTGCCGCTGGGCATGTCGGTGTGGCATGTGCAAGGGGAGCCGGTGCCGGTCGGGGAGGCCCTGAAGGCCTCGTCGAACGGCGCGTTCGAGCCCTTCACCACCGGTACGCCCTGGGGGCCGCCCTGGTCGACCAGCTGGTTCCGGCTGGAGGGCACCGTCCCGGCGGCCTGGGCGGGCCGCCGCGTCGAGGCCGTCATCGACCCGGGATTCGGGAACGACGGCCCGGGATTCGTGGCCGAGGGGCTGGTCTACGACGCCGACGGGGTGCCCGTCAAGGGCGTCCACCCGCTCAACCGCCATGTCCCGGTCGCCAACCCCGCCACCGGCGGCGAGCGGGTCGGCCTGCTGCTGGAGGCCGCCGCCAACCCCGCCGTGCTGCGCGACTGGCGGCCCACCAGGCTGGGCGACGTCCTGACCGCCGGGTCCGAGCCGCTCTACCGCTTCGACACGGCGGAACTGGCGGTCCTGGACGAGGACGTCTGGCACCTCGTCCTGGACGTCGAGGTCCTCGAAGGCCTCATGCACGAGCTCGACTTCCACGATCCGCGCCGCCACGAGATCCTGCGTTCCCTGGAGGACGCCCTCGACGCGCTCGACCTGCACGATGTGCACGGCACCGCCGCCGATGCCCGCCGCGAACTGGCAGAGGCACTGTCCCGGCCCGCGCACGCCAGCGCGCACCGCCTCTCGGCGACCGGCCACGCCCACATCGACTCGGCGTGGCTGTGGCCGCTGCGCGAGACCGTGCGCAAGGCCTCCCGCACCTTCGCCAATGTCACCGCGCTCGCCCGTGACTACCCCGAACTGGTCTTCTCCTGTTCGCAGGCGCAGCAGTACGCCTGGGTGAAGGAGCACCAGCCGGTGGTCTGGCAGCGCATCCAGCAGGCCGTCAGGAGCGGCAACTGGGCGCCGGTCGGCTCCATGTGGGTCGAGTCCGACGCGAACATGCCCGGTGGCGAGGCATTGGCCCGGCAGCTCGTCCACGGCAAGCGCTTCTTCATCGACGAACTGGGCGTGGAGACGGAGGAGATCTGGCTGCCCGACTCCTTCGGCTACACCGCCGCGTTCCCGCAGCTCGCCAAGTTGGCGGGAGTGCGCTGGTTCCTCACGCAGAAGCTGTCCTGGAACCAGTCCAACAAGATGCCCCACCACACCTTCTGGTGGGAGGGCATCGACGGCACCCGGGTCTTCACCCACTTCCCGCCCGTCGACACCTACAACTCGCAGTTCTCGGGCCGCGAACTGGCCCACGCGGTGCGCAACTTCGCGGATAAGGGGCGTGCCACCCGGTCCCTGGTGCCGTTCGGCTGGGGCGACGGCGGCGGCGGTCCCACCCGGGAGATGATGGAGAAGGCCCGCCGGCTGCGCTCCCTGGAGGGCGCGCCGCGGGTGGAGATCGAGAAGCCCGCGGCCTTCTTCGCGGCGGCCGAGGCCGAGTACGGCGACCGGGCCCCGGTCTGGTCCGGCGAGCTGTACCTGGAACTGCACCGCGCGACGTACACCACGCAGGCCAAGACCAAGCAGGGCAACCGGCGCAGCGAGCACCTGCTGCGTGAGGCCGAGTTGTGGTGCACGACAGCCGCCCTGCACGCGCCGTCCTCGTACGCCTACCCGTACGAGGAGCTGGACCGGGTCTGGAAGACGGTGCTGCTGCACCAGTTCCACGACATCCTGCCGGGCAGTTCCATCGCCTGGGTGCACCGCGAGGCCCGGGACACCTACGCGGCGGTGCGGGAGGAGCTGGAGGCGCTCGTCGGGACGGCGGTGCGGGCGCTGGGCGGGGGCGACGGGCCCCACGGCTCCGCGGTGCTGCTCAACGCCTCGCCCTACGGGCGCCACGAGGTGGTGGAGCTGGACGCCGCGGCGGCGGCAGCCCTGCCGCCGGGCACCGGGGCGCAGCCCCTGGCGGACGGCCGGGCGGCGGTGGCCGTGACCGTCCCGGCACTGGGCGCGGCGGCCGCGGGGGCCCCGGCATCCGGTGCCGCGGCGGACCCGGTGCGGGCCTGGCGGGAGGACGGCAGGATCGTCCTCGAGAACGGCTTGCTGCGGGTGGCCGTCGACGCGGACGGGCTGCTGGCCTCCGTCCGCGACCTGGTGGCCCGCCGGGAGGTGCTCGCCCCAGGGGCGCGCGGCAATCTGCTGCAGCTGCACCCCGACCACCCCAACAAATGGGACGCCTGGGACATCGACCGCCACTACCGGCGCAGGCACACCGACCTGACGGCCGCGGAGTCCGTCGAGCTCGTCGAGGAGGGCCCGCTGCGGGCGGCCGTCCGGGTCGTACGGGCCTTCGGCGGCAGCCGCCTCGTCCAGGAGCTGCGGCTGACGACGGGCAGCCGCAGGCTGGACGTGCTCACGGACGTCGACTGGCACGAGTCGGAGAAGGTGCTCAAGGCGGCGTTCCCGCTGGACGTGCTCGCCGACCGCTCCACCGCCGAGATCCAGTTCGGGCACGTGCACCGCCCCACCCACGCCAACACCGGCTGGGACGCCGCGCGGTTCGAGATCTGCGCCCACCGCTGGCTGCACGTCGGCGAGCCCGGCTACGGCGTCGCGCTGCTCAACGACTCCACCTACGGCCACGACGCGGGCCGGTCCGGCACCGACACCACGGTCCGGCTCACCCTGCTGCGCGCCCCGCACAGCCCCGATCCCGAGACCGACCAGGGCACACACCGCTTCAGTTACGCCCTGCTGCCCGGCGCGGCCGTCGGCGATGCCGTCGCGGAGGGACTCGCGCTCAATCTGCCGCTGCGGCGGGCGACGTCGCTGCCGCCGGTCGAACCGCTGCTGCGGGTCGGTCACCCCGGCATCACCGTGGAGTCGGTCAAGCTCGCCGACGACCGATCCGGCGACGTGGTGGTGCGCCTGTACGAGTCACGGGGCGGCCGCGCCTCGGGCGAACTGACGGCGGGCTTCCCGCTCGCCGGCGCCCGGGTCACCGACCTGCTGGAACGACCGCTGGAGGACGCCCCGCGCGACGGGGACGCGGTCGCCGTGGAGCTGCGCCCGTTCCAGATCCTGACGCTGCGGCTCACGCCTGCAGCGCGTCAGGCGTCCCAGACGGCGACCGCCGTGCGGTCGTCCGCGTAGCCCTTGACGCGGGTCTGGGTGTCGCCGAGGAAGGCCGGGAGGCCCGGGGGCTCGGCGGCACCCCACCGCCGCACCAGGCGTGCGGCGAGCGCGGGTTCGCCGCGCAGCGGCCCCGCCAGGCCGCCGCTGCACAGCAGCAGGGTGTCGCCGGAGCGCGCCACGGAGGCGCGGAAGCGGAAGCGTACGGCCGGGCTGTCCTCGGTCTCGGCGCGCTCGTCGGGCCGCCAGGGGTCCAGGTCCTGCCACTCCCCGCCGCGGATGCGGAAGAGCCCGCCGTCGCCGACACCGAAGAAGAGGCGGATACGGCAGTCCGGGTCGACCGGCAGCAGCAGGCAGCGGAGGCCGGCGCTGTACTCGGCCGGATCCAGTCCCAAATCCTCGCCGCGGGCGCGCAGCCGTCCGTAGCAGCGGTCGGTGAGCCGGTGCAGCCCGGACTTCAGGGAGCCCCGGCGGGAGGTGCGGATGTCCTCGGAGAGCCGGGCCTGGCTGCGGCCCACCGCCGCCGCTATCCAGGTGCAGGCGTCCCGGGCCGCCCGGTGGGCGGCATCCGAGGTCCGAGGGCCCGTGGCGACGGCGATCAGCAGCAACGCGTCGTCGCCGGCGCCGAAACGGGCGGTCAGGACGGCGTCGCGGCGCGGCTCGCCGCGGTAGCGGGCGGAGTCGCCGCGCACCGAGGCCGTGCGCACCGTCAGCAGTCCGTAGCGCGCCCCGTCGAGCACCGTGTCCGGTACGAGGTCGTCGAGGTCGGCGGGGTCGGCGAGCGGCCAGGCGGTCGGCTCGGGGTCGTAGGTGGGCGGGCCGTCCCCGATGTACGTGGCGTCGGTGACGGTGACGGTGGCTTCCGGCGGGAGGGGCGGCGCCTCGGGCCCGGCGGGGCGGTCGGCGGGGGCCCAGCCCGGGGGCAGTCCGGGTGGTTCGGAGGCGGGTTCAAACGCCCGGGGGTGCGGCGGACCCTGGTACTGCCAGGGGCGCGGGGCGGTGGCCGGGGGCGCGGCCGGATGGCGCAGCCGCAGGGTGTCGGGCGGCCCTGAGTCGTCGGGGCCCGCCTCGTCGGGGGCTGCGGTGTCGGGGATCGTGGTGCCGGACGGGGCGTTGTCGGACGGGGTGATGCCCGGCCGGGCGTCTTCGGATCCGCTGCCGTCGGGCGCGGGGGCGGCGCCGGCCGCCGGGGGCGCGTCCTGCGGGGTGGCCTGCGCCGGCACCGTGTCGCCGCCGTCCCGTTCCCCGCCGAGCGCGCTGACCGCCGAGCTGTAGCGGTCGTCGAGCGTGTCGCCGGGCTCCCGGTCCCCGGGGTCGGGCTGCCCGTACAACTGCCCCCACCACTCGTCCTCTTGGCGGCGGTCCGTCTCCCCCTGCTGACTCATGCCCCTATTGTCCACCGGGAGGCGCGCGGGGACACAGGGTTCGGGTACGCGAATGGTCCGACGGGCGGCCGGCCCCCTCCTCGGGCCGCACGTCGGACGATCCAGTGGGGACACCTTGCCAGGACAGGGGTTCGAACAGGGATGATGACGTGCGGCGGAATTACGCCATGGCTCATTTCCGCCACGTCCGCGTGTTGTGTCCGCCAGATTCGGGGAAGGGGCGCCCGTGCTCGGTGCCATAGGGCTGGATGATGCCCAGGAGGCTGCGTACCGCGCCCTCGTGGGCCTGGGTGCCGCCGAGGTCGTCGACCTCTCGCACCGGCTCGGCGTGCCCGAGGACCAAGCTGCCAGAACGCTGCGGCTGCTCGAACGGCAGGGCCTGGTCGCGCAGTCCTCCGCCCGGCCGGACCGCTGGGTCGTCGCCCCGCCCACCGTGGCGCTCGGCGCGCTGCTCACCCAGCAGCGGCACCGGCTGGAACAGGCCGAACTGACGGCCGCCGTGCTGGCGCAGGAGTACCGCGCCGAGGCGGCCGAGCCCTCGGCGCACGATCTGGTGGAGGTGGTGACCGGCGCGAGCGCCGTGGCGCACCGCTTCAACCAGCTGCAGCTGGGGGCGGAGAAGGAGGTGTGCGCGCTCGTGACGGGCACCCCGATGGTCGTGTCGGGGATGGAGAACACCGCCGAGGAGCGCGCGGTCGAACGCGGTGTGACCTTCCGTGTGGTCATCGAACGCGAGGTCATCAGCGGGCCCAACGGCATCGCCGAACTCATGGCGGCGCTCGGCCGCGAGGAGCAGGTGCGGGTGGTGGACCGGGTCCCCACCAAGCTGGTGGTGGCCGACCGCGCGCTGGCGATGGTGCCGATGGCCCGCGACTCGGCCGGCCCCGCCGCCCTGGTCGTCCACGGCAGCGGCCTGCTGGACTCGCTGATGGCGCTCTTCGAGAACGTCTGGCGCGAGGCCCTGCCGATCCGCCTGGACACCGAGGGCGCCCTCGAGGAGGAGTCCCCGGACGCGCCGGACGCCCTCGATCTGCAGATCCTCTCCCTGCTGCTGGCCGGCCTCACTGACGCGAGCGTCGCCAAGCAGCTGGAGTTGGGACTGCGGACGGTGCAACGCCGGGTCAAGCGGCTGATGGAGCTCGCCAAGGTGACGACGCGGCTGCAGCTGGGCTGGCACGCGTACGACCGCGGCTGGGTGGCCCGCACCCCCGGCTGACCCCCGGGAACCGCGGGGAGGACGGCCGCGAAGCCGGAAACCCGGAGGCGCCGGGCCTCCGGTTCCGGCACTCTGGGCCCATGGGGTCCGGACAGCTGTGCCTGATCGGCGCCGTCATGCTGTCCGGGCTGCTCAGTGTGCTCGTGCCGGGCGCGCCGGGCCCCGCGATGTGCTGGGCCGCCGTCCTGTGGTGGGCGACCCACCTGCACACCCCGCTGTCCTGGGGCGTCCTCGCCGCCGCCACCGCTGTGCTGCTGCTCGGCCAGGCCGTACGACTGCTGCTGCCGTCCCGTTCCGTGCGGGACTCCGGTGTCACGCGCCGCGCCTTCCTCGTCGCCGGGCTGTGGGCCGTCGCCGGATTCCTCCTGCTGCCGGTCGTCGGCGCGCCCGCCGGTTTCGTCCTCTCCCTGTACGGCGGCGAGCGGTTGCGGCTCGGCAGCCATGGCGCCGCGTGGTCCTCCACCCGTACGGCGATGCGGGCGACCGGGACGGCCGTGCTCGTCGAGTTGTTCGCGTGCCTGCTGGTCGCGGGGGTGTGGCTGGGGGCGGTGCTGGCGCCGTAGGTCCCGCGGTGCGTGAACAGGACGTGCGAGCAAGCTCGTTCGCGCCGCTTCGTCGCCGTACTCCGGCGGAATTGTCAGAGATCGGTAACAGCCGGATCCCCCCGCGCCCCGCTCCCGTCCTCCCGTGTGCACGACCGGATCACGGCACACGAGGAGTGGGGCGGACATGGGGTGGAGCGGGATACGCGGGACGAACGGCCGCGTGCTGGCGGCGGCCGTGGGGGTGGCGGGGGCGGCGGCCCTGGCGTCGGTGTGGACCGCCCAGGCCGGCACCGCCGACGCGCGGGAGGCCGCGGCGCGGCACCAGGCGAAGCCCGCCGCCTCCGCGAAGCCCCGGCCCATACCCGGGCAGACCTCCGTGCCGGACGCGCAACTGGCCGCTCCCGCGGTGAACATGGACATCGCCCACGCCTCGGACAAGGGCCCCAAGGGCGTCAACATCACCATCGACGACGGGCCGGACCCCGACTGGACCCCGCAGGTCCTCCAGGTGCTGAAGGACAACGGGGTCAAGGCGACCTTCTGCATGGTCGGCACCCAGGCCGAGGCCCATCCCGAGCTGGTGAAGGCGGTGGTGGCCGCCGGGCACCGGCTGTGCGACCACTCCGTCACGCACGACACGACGATGAACACCAGGCCGCGGGAGTACCAGGCCAAGGAGATCCTGGACGCCGAGCGCATGATCACCCGCGCTTCGGGGGGCGTACGGCCCCTCTACTACCGCGCGCCGGGCGGCGCCTTCACCCCGTACAGCCGTCAGCTCGCGGCCTCCCGCGGCATGCGGCCGCTGGGCTGGAACGTCGACTCCGAGGACTTCAAGCAGCCGGGCACCGGGACGCTCGTCTCCACCGTCAAGAACGAGATCCACAACGGGCCCACCGTGCTCTTCCACGACGCGGGAGGCGACCGTGGCCAGACGGTGGAGGCGCTGCGGCAGATCCTGCCCTGGCTGAAGCAGCAGGGCTACGTCTTCGGCTTCCCGGTGCGGTGACCGCGGCGGTGGCCGGAGAGCGCGAAGAGCCGCAGAGAGCGCTCTCAGGCCACCCTCCGGGAAGCGGGGAGAGAGCGCTCTCTCCCCGCTTCCCGGAGGGACTACGCTGTTCCCGTCCCGAGAGGAGCACCCCTTGTCCGACCAGATCTCCGCAGCGCGCCCGACCCTCGAAGCCGTCGCCGAACGGGCCGGTGTCTCCCGGGCCACCGTCTCACGGGTCGTGAACGGCGGGACGGGTGTGCGCGAGGCGCTGGTGGAGAAGGTCCGCAGGGCCGTCGAGGAGCTGGGCTACGTACCCAACCAGGCGGCCCGGTCGCTGGTCACCCGGCGCACCGGGGCGGTCGCCGTCATCGTCGCGGAGCCGGAGAGCCGGGTCTTCGCGGACCCCTTCTTCGCCGAGCAGCTGCTCGGCATCAGCCGGGAGCTGGCCGTCCACGACTCGCAGCTCGTGCTGCTGCTGGTGGAGGGCACGGCCGACTACGACCGGGTGGGGCGCTATCTGGCCGGCGGCCACGTGGACGGCGCGCTGGTCTTCTCCCTGCACGCCGACGACCCGCTGCCCGGGATCATCCGCCGGATCGGACTGCCCACCGTGTTCGGCGGGCGCCCCGGCTGGCCCGGCGCGGACGGGGACCGCAGCGTCCTGTACGTCGACTCGGACAACCGCGGCGGCGCCCGCGAGGCGGTGCGGCATCTGGTCTCGCTGGGGCGGGAGCGCGTCGCCACCATCACCGGGCCCCTGGACCAGACCGCGTCGGTGGACCGGCTCGACGGCTACCACGACATCCTCATGGACGCCGACCCGCGGCTGATCGCCGAGGGCGACTTCTCCGAGGCGGGCGGGGCCCGGGCCATGGTCGCCCTGCTGGACCGGACGCCGGACATCGACGCCGTCTTCGTCGCCTCCGACCTGATGGCCTCCGGGGCGCTGCGGGTGCTGCGCGACCGGGGCAGGCGGGTACCGGAGGACGTCGCGGTCGTCGGCTTCGACGACATGGCCTCGGTGGCGGAGCTGACCGATCCCCCGCTGACGACGGTCCGTCAGGAGATCGAGGAGATGGGCCGGTTGATGGTCCGGCTGCTCGTCCGCGGCCTGGAGCGGCGGGCGGAGGAGGACAGCGGCGGCCGTCCGCTGTCCTCGCTCGTCACCCCGACCCGCCTGGTCCGGCGTGCCAGCGCCTGACCAGGCGGCGGGACTCAGAACACGCCGTGCTCCTTGACCACACGGCGGGTCTGGGCGAAGAGCATGCCCACATTGACCGAGCGACGGCAGACGACGACGGCGACGATGTCCTCTTTGGTGTTGTTGCGCAGGAACAGGTGGGTCAGGTTCTCGCTGTTGACGAGGATCTCCTGGAAGTAGTGCTGGTCGGTGGTGACCCCGCGGCGCTCTTTGAAGACGTCCTCGATCATCACCACCGTACGGCCCTGGAACAGGTCGAGGGTCGCCGCGGCGAGCAGGTCCAGGACCTCCGGGGGATGGCTGTCGACGGTGTCGACGGAGAGCAGCATGCCGGTCGACATGTCGACGATCCCCGCGGCAAGGCAGTCCGGCACCTCCTGGCGCAGGCTCTTCACCAGGACCATGACCTGGTCGGACAGGTTGCCGTGCGGGCGTTTTCCGGTGGTGCTCACAGCACTCCTTCTTCGGTCTCTTCCGGCTCTTCCGGTTCTTCGGTCGTCATCCGAGGACTCCCTCGGGATCGGGTGCGGATTGCGGCAGGGGCTCGACGGCCGGTCCTGGATCGGGTTCGAGCAGGATCGCGCCGATGCGCTCGATGGCGGCCCTGGCCTCCACATGGAGCTGAGGGACGTTCATGCCCTCGTCACCCACGACGATGAGGAGCCCGGTCTCGCCCACCGCGTAGACGGCGGTGTAGCCGCCGCTGCTGCACGTCACGGTCCGGCGGAGCGGGCCCCGCAGGGCCGCCGCGGCGATCCGCCGGGCCAGCCCGAGGCTGGCGGCGGCCAGCGCTGCGAGCCCGTTGGGGTCGATGGCGTCCTCGGTGTCGGCGGCGATCAGCAGGCCGTCGACGGCCGCCACGACCGTGTCGGTGACGCCGACCACCTGGTCCCGCAATGCGCGCATCTCGGCGACCAGGGCGTCATGATTCATGCACGTGCACCTCCTTGAATTCCACTCGGTCGATGTTCCGTTGGTCCCCGGCTATTTCGGTCACGGGGAATCGGGGCGGCTCCGTCCTCGCGGCCGGAGAAATCCTTTCCAGCCCGATTGCGGGCGGGTCGCGTCGAGTGCTTCGTGAATACCGCTGGCGCCCGGTTCACGGCGGGGCAGACCCTCGTCGGCCGGAGCCGCGACGGGCACGTCCCCGGGGTCCCACTCCGGCCCGCCTGGGGGCGGGGGCGGGCACGGGTCCGGGGCGTCGAACGCGGAACCGGCGGGCGGACGCGCCGCGGCGGGCCCCGTCGGCTCCACCGGGGGGCGGCCGAACGGGCCGGGGGCGGGAGCCGCCGCAGGGGGCGGTGCGGGGTACGCCGCCGCGGCCGGAACGGTCTCGACGAGACCCTCGGCGCACATCCGGGAGACCTCCACGGTGATCGTGTAGACCCCGCGTCCGATGAGGAACGCGATGTCCCTGGGGCTGCGCCGCCCGTTCGCGCAGCCGAGGATCTCCCGGCGGACGGGAGCCAGCGGCTCGTCCGCCCACGCGGGCGGTCCCACGGCGACGACCCGGTCCCGGTCCGGCGAGACCGGATACGTCAGCGCGGCCAGCGCGCCGAGCCGGCGACCGGCTTCCACCAGCAGTTCCTCCGGTCCCACGCCGGGGCCGACGCCGGGCGGGAGGGGGCCTCGCGACCCGTCCGAAGGGGCGAGGTCGAAGGCGCAGTTGTCCATCCGCCCGGCGAGTACGGCGAAGACCGCGTCCTGAACGGCCATCATGTGCAGCACCTGGAACTCGGCCGTGCCGAGCCGGCCGCCGCCGGCGATCGCCGCCCCCGGCCACAGTCCGCTGCCGGCCGCCTCGTGGGCCGCGATCCACTCGTCGGCGTCGATGCGCCCGGACCGCACCAGCAGGGTGCCCACCCCGGGCGCCCCCGGGCTCTCCACGGCCACGACCGCGCCATCGAGCAGATGGAAGGCCCCGCCGGGGCTGCCCTGCACCCGCAGCACACCGGTCGCCCGTTCGTCGCGGCACCTGGACAGCGCTCGGCCGAGCAGACCGTGAGCGGCATTCCGGGCGGGCACGGAACCGGATGGTGCCGAGGTCATCGCTCCCCTTGCTGCGGGTATTCGGGTATTCGGGCATACGGGCCTACGGCTCGCGGGCATACGGACGAACGGCGCGGAAAAGCCGTACATACGCACGAACATTCACGCCGGCGGGTAATTTCTAGCAGCCCTCCGACGCGCCTCTCCGGCCATCACACGACATGGCCGGGGACGAATACTCGAGCCCTGCAGATGTCAATTTCGTGCGCTTCCACGACCGTTTTCCGTGCCTCCGGACGAAGGCATCCGGAGAGGGTCGCGAAGCGTCACGCCCCCGGCGCGCGGCGCCGTCAAGACGTGGAGCCAGCGGGGCGCGGGACCGCCCCACCGGCCGTTACGAGTTCGACTCTTGACGAACCACCGGGTGCGGCGGCAATCTCCTGGGCATCGCTTGAGAGCGCTCTCAAGAATCGCAACCGAGGGCCCTCTCACCCGTCCCGAAGCCATGGGAGGCTTCCATGCCCATCGCCCGAGCCGCCAGACGCGCCACCCTCCGACTCGGGGCGGTCGCGCTCGCCGGGGCGCTCCTCGCCGCATGCGGATCCGGCTCGTCCGGCACATCCGCGGACAAGGACGGCCAGGTCACGCTCACCGTCGACCTGTTCGGCACCTTCGGTTACAAGGAAGCCGGCCTGTACAAGGAGTACGAGAAGCTCCACCCGGGTGTCACCATCAAGGAGAGCAGCACCGAGAACGAGGCCGACTACTGGAAGGCCCTGCAGACGCGGCTCGCGGGCGGCGGCGGCCTCGCCGACGTCCAGGGCATCGAGGTCGGCCGCATCGCCTCGGTCACCCAGCAGCAGGCCGACAAGTTCGAGGACCTGAACGCCCTCGGCGCCAAGGAGCTCAAGGACGACTTCTCCGCCGCCAAGTGGGCCGCCGCCACGACCCCCGACGGCCGCACCCTGGGGCTCGGCACCGACGTCGGCCCCGAGGCGATCTGTTTCCGCACCGACCTGTTCAAGAAGGCCGGCCTGCCCACCGACCGGACCGAGCTGGCGCAGAAGTGGTCCACATGGGACAGCTACCTCGACCTCGGCAAGCAGTACAAGGCGAAGGCCGGGGCCAAGAGCGCCTGGGTGGACAGCGTCGGCAGCCTCTACTCCGTCATCGTCGGCCAGGAGAAGGAACGTTACTACGACGCCTCCGGCAAGCTGATCTACAACGACAACGCTGCGGTCAAGTCGGCCTGGGACATCTCCGTGAAGGCGGCCCAGGACGGTCTGAGCGCCAAGCTCGCCCAGTGGACTCCCGCCTGGAACCAGGCCTTCAGCAGCGGTTCCTTCGCCACCATCGGCTGCCCCGCCTGGATGCTGGGCTACATCAAGGGCCAGGCCGGGGACACCGGCAAGGGCAAGTGGGACGTCGCCCCGCTCCCAGGCGGCGCCGCGGGCAACTGGGGCGGCTCCTACCTGGCCGTCCCCAAGGGCTCCCCGCACACCAAGGAGGCCTTCGCCCTCATCAAGTGGCTGACGGCCGCGGAGCAGCAGGCCGAGCTCTTCAAGAAGCAGGGCAGCTTCCCCTCCAACGTCGGGGCGATCGAGTCCGTCAAGGGCGTCACGGACCCGTACTTCAGCAACGCGCCCATCGGCCAGATCTTCGGCGCCGCGGCCGAGACGTCGCCGGTCCAGGTGCTCGGCGTGCACGACGGTGACGTGAACCAGCAGATCACCAACGCGCTCGGCGAGGTCGAGCGCAAGGGCACGGACTCCGCGACGGCGTGGAGCCACGCCAGGAAGGGCGTCGAGAACGCCGTCGGCTGACGGGCAGCCCGCCGGGCGCGCAGGACCCTCCCCCGGCCCTCCGCGCCCGGCCCCCGCACCGCCCCCGACGCACCCGGGGTGACCCCGCACCGCCCCGGTGCCCCCACCGACCCGAAGGTCCCGCCCCATGACCCTGACCGCCACCGCGCCGGTGCCCGCCGCCCGGCCCCCGGCCGCCCAGACGCCCCCGCCGCGGCGACTGCTCGCCCGGCTGTCGCCGTACACCTATGTCGCGCCGTTCTTCGCGCTGTTCGCCGCGTTCGGGCTGTTCCCGCTGCTCTACACCGCGTACGTATCCCTCTACCGCGTCGAGCTCCAGACCCCCGGCGACATGGAATGGCGGGGCCTGGACAACTACACCGCCCTCACCGGCGACGGCTTCTTCTGGACCGCGCTGCGCAACACCTTCACCATCGGGGTCATCTCCACGGTGCCGCAGCTGCTCATGGCGCTCGGCCTCGCCCACCTGCTCAACTACAAGCTGCGCGGCCGGACCTTCTTCCGGGTCACGATGCTCCTGCCGTACGCCACGTCCGTGGCCGCCGCGACCCTGGTCTTCGCCCAGCTCTTCGGCCGCGACTTCGGGCTGATCAACTGGCTGCTGGGGCTGGCGGGCGTCGGCCCCGTCGACTGGCAGTCCGGGACCGTCGCCTCGCAGATCGCCGTCTCCACGATCGTCACCTGGCGCTGGACCGGCTACAACGCGCTGATCTACCTCGCCGGGATGCAGTCCATCCCCGGGGACCTGTACGAGGCCGCCGAACTCGACGGCGCCTCGCGGTGGCGGCAGTTCCTCCACGTCACGCTGCCCGGCCTGCGACCCACGATCCTCTTCACGATCGTGGTCTCCACGATCGGCGCCACCCAGCTCTTCGGCGAGCCGCTGCTGTTCGAGGGGAGCATCTCGGGCGGCATCTCCCACCAGTACCAGACCCTCGGCCTCTACATGTACGAGCAGGGCTGGGGCTACTTCCACCTCGGACGCGCCGCCGCCATCGCCTGGGTGATGTTCCTGCTCATCGTGCTGCTGGTGCTGTGCAACACGGCGCTGGCACGGCGGCGCACGCGGAAGGGGGCAGGTCGATGAGCACGCTTCTCACGCGGCCCGGGTCCGGCAGGTCCGGGCAGGAGACGAGTGCCCAGCGCACCGTGCCGCGACCGCGGTCGTCCCGTGCGGGCCGGCAGCACCACGGTGGCCGCGTCGCCTACGCGATCCTGATCCTCGCGGCGCTGGTCTCCGCCTTCCCCTTCTACTGGACTATCGTCGCCGCGACCCGGTCCAACGCGGAGCTGGCGAAGACCCCGCCGTCGCTGCTGCCCGGCGGCAACCTGATGCACAACTTCCAGCAGGTGCTGGAGCAGGCCGACATCGGCAAGGCGCTGCTCAACTCGCTGATCGTGTCGGGGTCGGTGACGGTCGGGACCGTCCTGTGCTCCACGCTCGCCGGGTTCGCCTTCGCGAAGCTGCGCTTCCGGGGCCGCAACGCGCTGCTCGCGCTGACGGTGGGCACGATGATGATCCCGCCGCAGCTGGGGGTGATCCCGCTGTTCATGCTCATCGCGGAACTGCACTGGGTGAACCAGCTCCAGGCCGTGATCCTGCCGGGGCTCGTGTCGGCGTTCGGGGTCTTCTTCATGCGGCAGTACCTCGTGCAGTCGCTGCCGGACGAGTTGATCGAGGCGGGACGGGTCGACGGGGCGTCGACGGCGCGGATCTTCTGGAGCATCGTCGTGCCGATCGCCCGGCCCGGGATGGCGGTACTGGGGATGCTCACGTTCATGGCCTCGTGGAACGACTTCTTCTGGCCGATCATCGCGCTCACGTCGCAGGAGCCGACGGTGCAGGTTGCCTTGCGGCAGCTCGGTGGGGGGTACGTCCACGACCAGTCCGTGATCATGGCGGGCACCCTGCTGGGGACGCTGCCGGTACTGGCGGTCTTCGGACTGCTGGGGCGGCAGATCGTCGGGGGGATCATGCAGGGGGCGGTGAAGGGGTAGGTCGCCGCGGTCAGTGGCCCTGGCGCCCTGTTCGTCCCTGGCCGGGGTCGGGGCCTTTGGGGCCGGCCATTCCGGACCGCATATTCACGTGCATGGCGGGCACCACCTCGATCCGTCCCGGACGCCGCACACACATATGCGTCAGCGTCGAGAACGCCCACCCCCCAGCCTCCGGCCGGGGGTGCCCCCAACTCCCCCGCCCCTCCCCCTCGTCGGCGACTGACCGCCGGTGGGTGGGGGTGCGAAGGCGGTCCGGGGGCGCCGCAAGTGCCTCACTGCACCCCCACCGGCCGTCAGTCGCCCCCACGACAGGAGGGGGCGTGGCGGGGTCCGCCCATGGGGGCACCTTCCAGCGGCAGCTGGAGGAGACGAGCGGTGCACGCGGCACCCCATGACGTAGGGCAGCGCCGCGAGCGCCGAGGTGGGGGCACCCCCGGCCGAGGACTGGGGGTGGACCCCGGCGCGGCACCGGCAGGCGCACGGTGCGCAGGCCCGCACTGACCGCGCCGGACACCCCCACCGCAACCACGAACGACGACCCGCACACAACGACACCGGGCAGCAAGGGACCCCGAACACGTATGCGAAGGAGCACGCATCCATGACCACCACCGCCCCCCACATCGAGGCGACGCCGCACACCCTCACCTTCCCGCCCGCGTTCCGGTGGGGCGCGGCGACGGCCGCGTATCAGATCGAGGGAGCCGCCGGGGAGGACGGGCGCACACCCTCGATCTGGGACACGTTCAGTCGCACGCCCGGCAAGGTGCGGAACGGGGACACCGGGGACATCGCGGCCGACCACTACCACCGCATGCGCGAGGACGTCGCCCTGATGGCGGAGCTGGGCCTCACGGACTACCGCTTCTCCGTGTCGTGGCCGCGCGTGCAGCCGACGGGCCGGGGCCCGGCGGTGCAGAAGGGGCTGGACTTCTACCGCGCCCTCGTCGACGAGCTGCTCGCCCACGGCATCCGCCCGGTCCTGACGCTGTACCACTGGGACCTCCCCCAGGAACTGGAGGACGCCGGCGGCTGGCCCGAGCGGGACACCGCGGAGCGGTTCGCGGAGTACACCGGGCTCGTGGCGGACGCGCTGGGCGACCGGGTGCCGTTGTGGACGACGCTGAACGAGCCGTGGTGCTCGGCGTTCCTCGGGTACGCCGAGGGCGTGCACGCGCCGGGGCGGGTGGAACCGGAGGCGGCGCTGCGTGCGGCGCATCACCTGAACCTGGGGCACGGGCTGGCCGTCGGCGTGCTGCGCGAGCGGCTGCCGGTACGGGCGGAGGTGTCGCTGACGCTCAATCTGGCGGCGGTGCGCCCGCACACGGCGAGCGCCGCCGACGTGGACGCCGCGCGCCGGGTGGACGCGCTGGCCAACCGGATCTGGCTCGATCCGGTGTTCCACGGGTACTACGCGGACGATCTGCTCCGGGACACGGCCGCGCTGACGGACTGGGCCTTCGTCAAGGACGGTGACCTCGCGGTGATCTCCCGTCCGGTCGACGTGCTGGGCCTCAACTACTACGCCCCGACCGTGGTCGCGGCGGGCGGTCATGACGGGCCCTCGCCGTGGCCGGGGGCAGAGCGGCACGTGCGCTTCGTGCCGGCGCCGGGACCGCGGACCGCGATGGACTGGCCGGTGGACGCCGAGGGCCTGTACGAGCTGCTGACGCGGCTGCGGGACGAACTGCCCGAGACCCCGCTGCTGATCACCGAGAACGGCGCCGCGTACGACGACTACGCCGACCCGGAGGGCGCGGTCCACGACCCGGAGCGGATCGCCTATCTGCGCTCGCATCTGGGCGCGGCGCACCGGGCGATCGCGGACGGCGTCGATGTGCGGGGCTACTTCCTGTGGTCGCTGCTGGACAACTTCGAGTGGGCGTACGGCTACGGCAAGCGCTTCGGCATGGTGCACGTGGACTTCGCGAGCCAGCGCCGCACACCGAAGGACAGCGCCCGCTGGTACGCCGGGGTGATCGCCCGGGGCGGTCTGCCGCCGGCCTGACCCGCGGAGCGGCGGACGCGCCGCGACAGCCCCGCTGCCGCGCGGCGCGATTCACCGCGGTCCTGCACACCCCGACGGATACCGACAACCCGGGCCGTTGACAGCTGAGTTGGTCCGCACCACGTGTGAGCGGGTCCGGCCACGGGAAGGTCACGGGCAGGAATCGAACGTGAAGGTGCGGTAAATCGCGCCCCCAACGGGCTGGAGGAGCCATGGTCTACACGATCGTCCTCGGCGTCGTCATCGTCGCGCTCGGTCTCGGCAGCATCGTCTACACCTTCTGGCACGAGGGCGTCCCGCTGTCCTTGCGCCGCGACGAGCGCCACAACGGCGCCGGATGACCGCCGGCCCGGCTCCCCGAGGGGGGAGCCGGGCCGGATCCGGTCAGTACACCTTGCGGTGGCCGCCGCCGCGCTTGCGTTCGTACATCTCCCGCCCCGCGGCGGAGCGCTGCTTCCACTCGCGGCGCATCTCGGCGCGGAGCCGGGCATCGGTGCGGGACGCGATCCACGCGTTCTCGCGGAGCAGCCTGCGGTAGCTGTCCAGCCGGCGGTGGGTCAGGATGCCGTCCTCCAAGGCGGCGAGTACCGCGCAGCCGGGCTCTGAGGTGTGCGAGCAGTCGTGGAAGCGGCACTCGCCGGCCAGCGTGTCGATGTCGGAGAACGTCTGGGTGAGACCCGCGTCGGCGTCCCACAGCCCGACCCCGCGCAGCCCCGGGGTGTCGATGATCACCCCGCCGCCGGGCAGCGGCAGCAGGTCTCGCGTGGTCGTGGTGTGCCGGCCCTTGCCGTCGCTGTCGCGGATCGCCTGCACCTCCTGGACCTCGCGGCCCAGCAGGGCGTTGGTCAGCGTGGACTTGCCCGCGCCCGACTGCCCGAGCAGCACGGAGGTGGTACCGGTGAGCACCTTCGCCAGGCCCTCCACGCCCGCGCCGGTCGCGGCGCTGACGACCAGGACCTCCACACCGGGCGCCGCGTTCCGGGCGTCGTCGAGCAGGTGGGAGGGGTCGTCGACGAGGTCGGCCTTGGTGAGGACGACCAGCGGCTGCGCGCCGCTCGTCCACGCCAGGGAGACGAAGCGCTCCAGCCGCCCGAGGTCGAGTTCGGCCGCGATCGACACCGCGATGACCGCGTGGTCGACGTTGGCCGCCAGGACCTGGCCCTCGGACCGCTTGGAGGAGGTGGAGCGCACGAAGGTGGTGCGGCGCGGCAGCAGCGCGCGGACGGCAGGACCGGCGGCGGGGGTCTCGTCGACGGCGGCCCAGTCGCCGGTGCACGCGATCCCCATGGGGTCGCGGGTGAAGACGTCCTCGGTGTCGGCCCGTACGGTCCTGAGACCGCCGGAGCCGTCGGGAAGGACGACGTCGCACAGCCCGCGGTCGACGCGGACGATGCGGCCGGGTGTGAGTCCCCGCTCCGCCTGGACGGCGAAGTCGGAGTCGAATGTGGAGTCCCAGCCGTAGGCGGTGAGCGCGGTGGACGGCTGCGGGACGGATCCGTTGTTCAACGGGGGGAGCCCTTCGGGAGGGCGGTCGCGCGCGGCTGTGCCGTCGGTTACGTCGTGACGGGCGGGGTCAGCCGGCGACCGCTGAGGTGGGGTTGATGATCTTCTGAATGCGGGCAGCGCCCAGCGCGACGACAGTCATCGGTCCAACACCTCCCGGTCTGCTCGTGGTCTGACGGCGTCACCATAGCCGGTGTGCCGGGAGACCCCGCAACTCATTTTCCGCGGGCGGCTCACGCCGTCTCCGCGTAGCGCTCCCCCGCGTACGCGCGTATCACCGGGACGACCGCCTCGGCGCCGCCCGGCAGTCGGTCGAGGCGCACCAGGGGCGAAGGCCTTGTGACCGTCGACCAGGTAGCTGGGATGCGCGTGCGGACGGGTGCCCGGCAGCGGCCACACCACCAGCCACGGACGGGAGTCGGTGGTGGTCGGCGGGCGCCCGACCGTGACGGCGGCGATCTCGTTCCAGGCGAAGAACGACTCCTCGCGGGTGACCTCGCGCATGCCGATGCCGGCCCGGCCGACCCGCAGCCGCAGCGGCTTGCGCCAGCACCGGGCTGCGGCCGCGAGCGCGGTGTTGCCCAACCATGACGCCCGGCGGGACGGCGGCTCCAACCGGTCTCCGCCGCGTCGCCCACCGTTCACCGAAGGCCCCACGAGCGGGACTTTGCCTTCTCTTTACAACCCCGTCCCGAGCTGCCTCGTCTCTCCGCGCGATCAGTTGCCAGAACCCGCCCGCCGCCCCCGCCCGGGGGCCGCGGCGGGGTGACGAAAGAGAGCGATACATGCGCAGGAGTGTTCTCACCGCCGCGGCCGTCGCGTGCGCCGCGGTGCTGGCGGGCGCCGCACCCGCGTTCGCCGACGGGCCGAGCGCGCAGCCCTCGCCGGCCCCCACCTCGGCGCCCGTCCGCGGCACGAGCGAGGCGCCGTCCCCCGTGCCGACCTCGCGTCAGGTCGGTGCGGTCCCGGCGGGCGCGCCCGACACCGGTGTGCAGTCGCCGGCCACGGCCGGCGCACCGGACGGCATGGTGGTGGCGGCGGCCGCGGGCGGGCTGCTGCTCCTGGCCGGCGGCACGGTCGTGGTGACGCGGCGCAGGCGCACCACCGCCGGATGAGCCCGGGCGCCAGGTGGGCCGCGGTCCTGGCGGTCGTGGCCGTGCTGCCCTGGGCCGGCGGATGCGCGGGCGGCTCCGGTGAGGGCACCGCCGCCGCACTGCCCGTCGCCACCGCGCCGCCCGCGGCGGCCCGGACCCACGGGTCACCGCCGCCGCGCCCGCTCGCCCGCTCGGTCCCCGTACGGCTGGAGATCCCGGCCATCGGGGTCGACACGCCGGTCATGGAGCTGGGGCTGGCCCAGGACGGCACGGTGGAGGTCCCGCCGGTGGCGCGGGACTCGCCCGCCGGCTGGTACCGCCACTCCCCCACGCCCGGCCAGACCGGGCCGTCCGTGCTCCTGGCGCACGTCACCGTCGGCCGGTACGGCGACGGGGTGTTCCGCGATCTCGCGCGGCTGCGCCCGGGCGACCGGGTCGTGGCCGGGCTCCGGGACGGCGCGTCGGCGGAGTTCACCGTGGACCGCGTCCAGACGGTCGCCAAGGCGCACTTCCCGACGCAGGAGGTCTACGGCGACGTGGACCGCCCGGAACTACGCCTGATCACCTGCGGCGGCCCGCGCACCGCCGACGGGAGCGGCTACCGCGACAACGTCGTGGTGTACGCCTCCCTCGCCTCGGCGAGCCGCCCCTAGGGCCGGGGCGCGGGTGGCGGGGCCGGTGGGCGCACTGCCCGCCGGCCCCGCCGCCCGGCGAGGCGCCTCGGGCATGATGAACGACGGAATGTGGAGAGTGTTGAAACGGTCCCGGGACGAAGCGGCGTCGGAATTGTTCGCCGCCCTCTACCCCCGCCTCGCCGGCTGGTGCCGGCGGCTGGTCGACGACGACGAGACGGCCCACGAGATCGCCTCGGAGGCCTTCACCCGGCTGTGGGCGCGCTGGACGAAGGTGGACGAGCCGCGCGGCTTCCTCTACGTCACGGCCGCCAACATCGTGCGCGACCACTGGCGGAAACTGGAGCGGGAACGCCGGGCCGTGCGGCGTGCCACCGCGGAGGTGCTCGTCGACGGGCAGGGCGAGGGACGCGACGGGCAGACCGACCCGTCGGTGCGGATGCTCGTGCAGTCGCTGCCCGAACGGCTGCGGGTGCCCATCCTGCTCTACTACTACGCCGACATGCCGGTCCGGGAGGTGGCGGCGCTGACGGGACGGAAGGAAGGAACCGTGAAGGCCGATCTCCACGCGGCCAGGGAACAGCTGCGAGCCGGACTGAGGAGAAGCCTTGATCACACCCATTGAGGGCCGGGACGAGGAACGCGACCCGGCCCTGGCCACGCTGCTGCAGCCCGGAGCGGTCCTCCTCGGGCCGCCGCCCGGCCGGTTCCGGGAGGTCCGCCGCGCGGCGGCACGGCGCCGCTTGCTGCGGGCGGCCGCGGGGGCCGGGGTGTCCCTGGCGGTGGCGGCGGTCGTCGCCCTGCCGCTGCAGCTGCTGCCGGTCCCGGGATCGCGGCCGGCCATCAGCCCTCCCGCTCCCGCGGTCACCGTCCCCCCGGCGGCCGACCCGACGTCACCGCCTCCGCCCACCGCGTCGCCGACGCCGACGCCGCAGCCTACGGAGACGCCGGGGCCGCGCCACAGCACCGGCGCCCCGGCAGTCGGTCCCGAAGCGCGCCGCCGTACGGCCTCCAGCGCCGGCCAGTCGCGGTCCGTTCCGCCGACCCCGATCCGCAGCGTCACCAGCGAGCCGACTGCCCGCCCCCGCCGCTGACCCCGCACGGCCCTGCCCCGGTCCTTTCCGGAGCAGGGCGGCCGGCCCCCCGGTGTACCGGCCGGAGTCGCTCCGCCGCCGATGCGCGGCGACGGTCGAGGAGCGCGTCCGATTCCTTCAAGACGGCCCGGCCACACCGCCCCTACCGTGGGCCGCATGACTCTTCGTATCGACGTCGTCGAGATCGTCGTGGCCGACATGGCCGCCTCCCTGGCCTTCTACCGCAGGCTCGGGCTGGAGATCCCCGCCGGGGCGGACACGGAGCCGCACGTGGAGGCGGCGCTGCCCGGCGGGCTGCGGCTGGCCTGGGACACGGTGGAGACCATCCGCTCCTTCGACTCCTCCTGGACGCCGCCGCAGGGCGGCCACCGGATGGCGCTGGCCTTCACGTGCGACGGACCGGCCGAGGTGGACGCGGCGTTCGCCGAGCTGACCGGGGCCGGATACACGGGGCACCTGAAGCCCTTCGACGCCCCCTGGGGCATGCGGTACGCCGCGGTCCTCGACCCGGACGGCAACCCGGTCGACCTCTGCGCGGTGCTCTCCTGAGCACCCCGGGGTGCCACGTCCTGAGCCGCGCGGGCCCCCACGGCCTCTACCCGAGGAGCTCACCGAGCGGGACCCCGGCCAGGGCACGGACGTCGCGGGCCAGGTGGGCCTGGTCGGCGAAGCCGGCACGGGCGGCGACGTCGGCGAAGGCGTGGCCGCGGTGGGCCAGCCGCAGCGCGCGCTGCAGGCGCAGGATGCGGGCCAGGGTCTTGGGGCCGTAGCCGAAGGCGTCCAGGCAGCGGCGGTGGAGCTGGCGCTCGCTGAGCCCGACGGCCTCGGCGACGGTGCCGACGCCGGCCCCGGCCGCGAGCCCCGCGGCGATCTCCGGGGCCCGCGGGGTCACCGCGCGCGGGGCCTCGCGGGCCCGTACCAGGGACTCCAGAGCCGCGCCGGGGTCGGCGGCCGTCGCGACGCACTCGGTGAGGCGGCATACCTCGGCACCTGACCACAGCGCGTCGAGCGGCACCCGCTGGTCCCGCAGTTCGTGCGCGGGCAGGCCGAACACGGCGGGGCCCACGCCGGGGGCGAAGCGCAGACCCGCGAAGCGGGTGCCGGGCGGGCTGGTGGAGAGGTGCGCCGCGGTGTCGGGGCCGGCCGCGAAGAGCCCGGTGTCCTCGCCCCAGATCAGGTCGATGCAGCCGTCCGGCAGCACGCGTGCGGCCCCGGCACCCGCCGTCTTCGTCCACAGCACGGCGCCGGGGACCGTCGAGGGCCGCTCCCTGTACACGGCTCCAGCATGGCACCGGTCACCGACACCGCGCAGGGGCCGTCACCCTCGGGGTTTGCCGCCGCCCTTGCCCGAGGGGCGCCGGCCCCGCAGCCGCGACCGTACGTCCTCCGGCGGCAGGAAGCCCGCCCAGCGCTCGGGGAACTCGGCGGGCGGGTCCTCCGGGCCGACCTCGTCGTCGGGGGCGGACTCGAAGGCGGCACGGCGGGCGGCGGCCTCGGCGACGAGGTCGGCGGCGGCGCGTTCCCTGGCCCGGGCGTTCTCCTCACGCGCGGCCGCGGTCTCGATCGACGGCCACACCCGGTCGATGGCGGCGTTGACGGCCGCGCCCACGAGCACCGCGAAGGCGGACACGAAGATCCACAGCAGCACGGCGACGGGCGCGGCCAGCGATCCGTAGATGGTGGGTCCCTCGACGGTGTGGGTGAGGTAGATGCGCAGGACGAAACTGCCCAGGACCCACATCAGCAGGGCGACGGCCGCCCCCGGCATGTCCTCGTACCAGGGCGACCGCACCGGCACGGAGACGTGGTAGAGCGTGGTGAGGAACGCGATCGAGAGCACGAGGACGACAGGCCAGTACAGTATCCGGATCACCGCCTCGCTCCACGGCAGGAACGACACCACCGCGTCCGGGCCGACGACCATCAGCGGCATGACGACCGCGCCGATGACCAGGGCGACGATGTAGAGCAGCAGGGCCAGCAGCCGCGTCTTGATGATGCCGCGCCTGCCCTCCAGCCCGTACATGATCGTGATCGTGTCCACGAAGACGTTGAGGGCGCGCGATCCGGACCACAGGGCGATGACGAAGCCGATGGAGATCACATCGGGCCGCCCGCCGCCGAAGACGTCGTCGACCAGGGGCCGCATCAGCTGGTCGACGCCCTTGTCGGACAGGACGGTCGCGGCGGCCGTGAGGATGTTGCGGCGGATGTTGTCGATCGTGTCGGTGCCGATGACCTCGTCGACGTAGCCGATGGCGCCGACGAGACTGAGCAGCAGCGGCGGCAGCGACAGCAGCACGAAGAAGGCGGCCTCGGCTGCGAGTCCGGTGACCCGGTACTCCATGCAGGAGTCGACCGTGTCCTTGAGCAGCAGCCAGCCCACCTTGCGCTTGGATACGTTCCTGTAGAGGGCCCGCGCCCGGTGGAGACGGCCTCGCCTGGGCCGCTCGGGTGTTTCGTCTGCTGCCTGCACGCGCCTACCGTAACTGGCATGAGTCCCCCCACACACACCGTGACCAATCAGGCTCCGCCCCTGGTCGGGTATGACGTGTACGCCGCCGACGCCGCCCTGGTGGAGGGAGTGGCACGGCACGTGGCGCCCGGACTCCGCGAGGAGGTCGACCGGGAGCTCGGCGACATCGGCCGGGTGGCCGGTTCGGCGCAGGCACAGGGGTGGGCGGAGGCCGCGAACTCCCATCCCCCCGTGCTGCGCACCCACGACCGGTACGGCAACCGGATCGACGAGGTCGAGTTCCATCCGGCCTGGCACCGGCTGCTGGGGCGGGCGGTCTCCTCTGGCCTGACCGACGCGTGGTCGCGCCCTGCTGGTCACCTGCGGCGCGCGGCGGGCTTCCTGGTGTGGTCGCAGGCCGAGGCGGGGAACGGCTGCCCGGTGTCGATGACGCACGCGGCGGTGCCGGCCCTGCGGACCGACCCGGCGCTGGCGGCGGAGTGGGAGCCGCGGCTCGGGTCGCGCGTCTACAACCCCCGGTTGCTGCCGCCGGGGCAAAAACCCGGGGCGCTGTTCGGCATGGGGATGACCGAGAAGCAGGGCGGCTCGGACGTACGGGCCAACACCACGCGCGCGGAGCCGCTGGCGGAGGAAGGCACATATCTGCTCACCGGCCACAAGTGGTTCTGCTCGGCGCCGATGTCGGACGCCTTCCTCGTGTTGGCGCAGGCGTCCCCCTCCGCGGGAAAGGGGGGCCTGACCTGCTTCCTGCTGCCGCGGGTGCTGCCGGACGGCTCGCGCAACGTGTTCCTGCTCCAGCGGCTCAAGGACAAACTCGGCAATCGCTCCAATGCCTCGGCGGAGGTGGAGTTCGACGGGACATGGGCGCGCCGGGTCGGAGAGGAGGGGCGCGGGGTGGCGACCATCATCGAGATGGTGGCGGCCACCCGGCTGGACTGCGCGACCGGTTCCGCGGCGCTGATGCGGCAGGCGGTGGCGCAGGCGGTGCACCACGCCGGGCACCGCAGCGCGTTCGGCGGGCTGCTGATCGACAAGCCGCTGATGCGCAATGTGCTGGCGGACCTCGCGCTGGAGTCGGAGGCGGCCACCGCGACGGTGCTGCGGCTGGCGGCCGCGTACGACGCGGACAGCGAGCAGGAGCGGCACTTCCGGCGGCTGGCGGTGGCGGTGTCCAAGTACTGGATCACCAAGCGCTGCCCGACGCTGGTGGCCGAGGCACTGGAGTGCCTGGGCGGCAACGGCTACGTCGAGGATTCGGGGCTGCCGCGGCTGTTCCGGGAGTCGCCGCTGAACTCGGTGTGGGAGGGATCGGGCAATGTGCAGGCGCTGGACGTGCTGCGGGTGCTGCAGAGGGAGCCGCCGGCGCTGAACGCCTTCCTGGGCGAGATCGGCCTGGCGCGCGGCGCGGACCACCGGCTGGACGCCGCGATCAGGTCGTTGCTGACGGAACTCGCCGATCTGGAGGACATCGAGGCGCGGGGCCGCCGGGTGGTGGAGCGGATGGCGCTGGTGCTGCAGGGCGCCCTTTTGGTGCGTTTCGCCCCGGTTGAGGTCTCGGACGCGTTCTGCGCCTCGCGGCTCGGCGGCGACTGGGGGGCGACCTTCGGGACGCTGCCGCGCGGCCTGGATGTGAAGGCGATCGTGGAGCGGGCGCGCCCGGCGGCGTGAAGGGCGGTTGCGGCGGCGGGCCTCCCCCTGGTCCCCACGGAAGGACCGGGACCCCGGGGAAACGTTCCGCCGCCGCGCCGCACAGAGGGTGGTGCCGCGCCGACTCGGCACCACCCCCGGTCTCGCTTCACCGTCGTACGGATTCAGGGTTCCGTACGAGTAGCGTGATGCGCCGTCACTGTCCGTCGAATGCGCGCATATTCGCAACCGTTGCAGACAGTTGCAAGGTATTGGCCGGATATCCCACCGGACGGACCGGACCGGCGGCACCATATGCACATGGTGTGGCCGCGGAGAACCGCCGCGGCCACTGCCGGAGCGCAGAACGCGCTGCGCACACGGACGCGGGGAGCACCATGAGCCAGGATCCGATCGACGCTCGGTCGTTGTCGGTCCAGTCCGTCCAGGAACCGCGCCGTTCCGCACGGCTGCTGGCCGACATGCGGGAAGCCGCACTGGGCGGCGGATCGGGGGGCACGGTGCCCAGACCCATCATCCAGGACTCCTGGCGGCGTGCCCTCGACCGCGGCGTCGACCCGGACAACGGCAGCCCCACGGGCATGCTCACCGCCGACGAGATCGAGGTGCGCAGGCGCCGCACGCCGCTGGGCGACGTGCTGCCCGCGCTGCGCGACGGCCTGGTGTCGGTGGCCGACGAGGCCCGGCACATCATGGTGGTCACCGACCCCGAGGGCCGCGTGCTGTGGCGGGACGGAAGCCTCGCCGTCCGCAGGAGCGCGGACCGGCTCGGCTTCGCCGAGGGCGCCTCGTGGTCGGAGGAGACCGTCGGCACCAACGCGATCGGCACCGCCCTGGTGGCCGGACGGCCGGTGCAGGTGCACTCCTCCGAGCACTTCGTACGGGTGCACCACCAGTGGACCTGCGCCGCGGCCCCGCTGCACGACCCGCGCGACGGGCGGCTGCTGGGCGCGGTCGACGTCAGCGGGCCCGCGGCCGGGATGCACCCCGCGATGCTGTCGCTGGTGACCGCGGTGACCAAGGTCGCCGAGGGCGAGCTGCGCAGCCGGCACTGGGCGGCGGTCGACCGGCTGCGCTCGGTGGCGGCCCCGCTGCTCGCCCGGCTGCCGGGCCGGGCGGCGGTCGTGGACCCCAACGGCTGGACGGCCGCCGTCACCGGGATGCCGCCGGTGGACCGCATCACCCTGCCCACCGCGCCGAGCGCCGGGCGGACGTGGGTGCCCGCGCTCGGGACGTGCACCCTCGAACCGCTGCCCGGCGGCTGGCTGGTGCGGGTCGCCGCGCCGGAGGAGGAGCGCCCGGCACCCGGGCACGTGGTGCTGGACCTCAGCCGCCCCCGCTCGTGGACGGTGAGCGTCTCGGGTGCGGCGGGCGGCTGGTCGCAGGAGCTCAGCCCGCGCCACGCCGAACTCCTCTTCGTCCTGGCCCTGCACCGCGACGGGCGCAGTGCCGCCGAACTGGCCGGCGACCTGTTCGGCGACCCCTCCCGCACGGTGACCGTGCGGGCGGAGATGTCCCGGCTGCGCCGCACCCTGGCCGGGGTGCTCGACCACCGCCCCTACCGCTTCGCCGACGGCGTCGAGGTCGAACTGCTGCGTCCCGCCCACCCCGCCGACCTGCTGCCGCACTCCGCGGCACCGGCGGTGCGCAGCGCGCGCTTCGGGGACTGACCCGGGCCCCGGGATCCGCTGCCTCGATCAGCCACGGCAGCGAGCCGTGGACCGCACGCGCCCGCGAGGCCGCAGAATGTGGCGCATGAGCACTACCGTCACGGTGACCACGTGGTCCCTGGAGCAGACGTCCCACGCCGATCTGCGGCCCTCGCTGGAGCCGGATCCCGCGACCTCGGGCATCCGCATCATGCGGGCCGAGGTGCCGTCCCCGGAGTTCAGCCGCTTCCTCTACACCTCGGTGGGCGCGGACTGCGCCTGGACGGACCGCCTGCCGTGGACGTACGAACAGTGGCGGGCCTTCCTCGACCGCCCGGGGGTCGAGACCTGGGTGGCCTACGACCGCAACACGCCCGCCGGCTACATCGAGCTGGACCCGCAGGACGACGGCCAGGTCGAGATCGCGTACTTCGGGCTGCTGCCCGCCTTCCGGGGGCGGCGGATCGGCGGCCACCTGCTGTCCGTCGGCATCGCCCGGGCCTGGGACCTGGCGGAGCGCTGGCCGGACCGGACGCCGACGAAGCGGGTCTGGGTGCACACCTGCAGCCTGGACGGGCCGCACGCGCTGGGGAACTACGAGAAGCGCGGCTTCCGCATCTTCCGCACCGAGACGGGGGAAGAGGAGGAGAGGCCCGTCACCGGGCCCTGGCCCGGAGCCCGGTAGGGACCGGCGGGCGGAGAGGGGCGGGCATGGATGTCGTCGGGGTCGGGGCGCTCAACCTGGACCTCATCACGGGGGCGTCCGCCCTGAACGGAAGCCCCGTGCTCGCCCGGCTCGGCGAGCACATGCGGCTGCGCCCGCCGCCGGTGAGCGGCGGCGAGCGCATCGTGGACGAACCCGCCGTCCGCGCGGGCCTGGAGTGGCTGCGGGCCGAGGGGGTGCCTCTCACCCCGGAGCCGGGCGGCTCGGCCTTCAACACCCTGCACGCGCTGGCCCGGCTGGGCCGCGGATTGCGGCTCGGGTACGTGAGCGTCGCGGGCCGCAGCCCGCTGGGGGCCACCGGCCCCGTCGCCGTCCTCGACGGGCTCGGCATCGACCGGCGGATGGTGGCGGCCGACCCGGACCGGCTGTGCGGGATCTGCCTGTCCGTATACGACGGCGGGGAGCGCACGCTGCTGACGCACACGGGGGCGAACACCGGCATCGCCGGTCATGTGCGGGAGCGTTTCGAGGAGATCGCCGGGTACTTGGCGTCGGCCCGGGTGGTCCATGTGACCTCCTTCCTGGACCCGGACGGCGGGGCGGCGCTGCACCGGCTGCTCGTGGAGGTGCGGCGGCGTTCGCCCCGGACGCTGATCAGCTTCGACCCGGGCCACGCCTGGTCGGCGGAGCCGACGCCCGATGTGCTGGCCATGGCGGCGATGAGCGACTACCTGCTGCTCAACGGCCGGGAGTTCGCGGACCTCGGCCGGTTGCGGCCGCACCGGGACGGGGCGGCCGTGGTGAAGTACCCGGACCGGGTGGAGGTGCACCGGCCCGGAACCGTGGAGCGCTACGCCCACCGTCCGCTTCCGGACAGCCAGGTGGAGGACGCCACCGGGGCGGGCGACGTCTTCGCGGCGGGTCTGCTGGCGGCGCTGGTCGCGGACCGCGCCCTGATCGGCGCGGGGGTGCGGCTGGGTTCGGCGCTGGCGGGTCACAAACTGCGTCATGTGGGGACCCGCGGGCACGGCGGATTTCGGGCCATCGCGGCCGATTTCCTCCGCCCGCCGAGCCCTGTCAGGTGACGGCCACCACAAACGTCCCGGCATGCGAGATGATCAGGTCCACATAATGGATAGCGGTGGACTGCCCGGAGATCCCCGTGACACGCTTTCGACATGTCTCGCACTGGAATCGCCTTGATAGGTCGGCTGCACGTCGATCTCGGACGCATGTCCAGCGCCATCTGTCGGGCGTGCTGAGCACCCGCCGCCGCCTCACCCAGCACTGACCCGGCCGTCCCCGGCCTCGCGGGCGCGATGACGCGCCGACGCTTCCCGCTGCTCGCGGCGGTTCGGCGTATCCGCAGGCCAAGGGGGCTCCTCGGGCTACGACCAACCCTGTTCCAGCCTGCCAGAAGGACTGCATCGCCATGGCTTCCACCCCTGACCAGCCGATCGCCGCCGCGCGCCGCAAGGTGAGCCGCCACCGCGGCGAGGGCCAGTGGGCGGTCGGCCACATGACGCCGCTCAACGCCAACGAACAGTTCAAGCGGGACGACGACGGTCTCAACGTGCGGACGCGCATTGAGACGATCTACCGGTACCGCGGCTTCGACGCCATCGACGGCGCGGACCTGCGCGGACGCATGCGCTGGTGGGGCCTGTACACGCAGCGCAAGCCCGGGATCGACGGCGGCAAGACCGCGATCCTGGAGCCGGAGGAGCTGGACGACAAGTTCTTCATGCTGCGGGTCCGCATCGACGGCGGCCGCCTGACCACCGAGCAGCTGCGCGTCATCGGCGAGGTCTCCCAGGAGTTCGCCCGCGGCACCGCCGACATCACCGACCGGCAGAACATCCAGCTGCACTGGATCCGCATCGAGGACGTCGCCGAGATCTGGCAGCGCCTGGAGGCCGTCGGCCTGTCCACCACCGAGGCCTGCGGCGACACCCCGCGCGTCATCCTGGGCTCGCCCGTCGCCGGGATCGCCGAGGACGAGATCATCGACGGCACCTGGGCCGTGGACGAGGCCCACCGCCGGATCGTGGGCAACAAGGAATTCTCCAACCTCCCCCGCAAGTTCAAGTCGGCGATCTCCGGCTCGCCGCTGCTGGACGTGGCCCACGAGATCAACGACGTCGCCTTCGTTGGCGTCCGCCACCCCGAGCACGGCCCGGGCTTCGACGTGTGGGTCGGCGGCGGCCTGTCCACCAACCCCAGGATCGGTGTCCGGCTGGGCGCGTGGGTGCCGCTGGAGGAGGTCCCGGACGTCTTCGAGGGTGTCATCTCGATCTTCCGCGACTACGGCTACCGCCGGCTGCGCACCCGCGCCCGGCTGAAGTTCCTGGTCGCCGACTGGGGCGCGGAGAAGTTCCGCCAGGTGCTGGAGGACGAGTACCTGGGGCGCAAGCTGGCCGACGGCCCCGCCCCCGACCAGCCGGTCCAGCAGTGGCGGGACCACGTGGGCGTGCACCGCCAGAAGGACGGCCGCTACTACGTCGGCTTCGCGCCGCGCGTCGGCCGGGTGGACGGCACCACGCTCAGCAAGATCGCGGAACTGGCGGAGGCGCACGGCTCCGGCCGGCTGCGGACCACCGTCGAGCAGAAGATGATCATGCTGGACGTCGAGCAGGACCGGGTCGACTCGCTCGTCGCGGGCCTGGAGGCGCTGGACCTCCAGGTGAGGCCCTCCCCCTTCCGGCGCGGCACGATGGCCTGCACCGGCATCGAGTTCTGCAAGCTGGCCATCGTCGAGACCAAGGCGCGCGGTGCCGCGCTGATCGACGAACTCGAGCGCCGGCTGCCGGAGTTCGACGAGCCGGTCACCATCAACATCAACGGCTGCCCGAACGCCTGCGCCCGTATCCAGGTCGCCGACATCGGCCTCAAGGGCCAGCTGGTCCTGGACGGCGACGGCAACCAGGTCGAGGGCTACCAGGTCCACCTCGGCGGCGCCCTGGGCCTGGAGGCCGGCTTCGGCCGCAAGGTCCGCGGACTGAAGGTCACCTCGGACGAACTGCCCGACTACGTCGAGCGTGTCCTGAAGCGCTTCCAGGCGGAGCGTCAGGACGGCGAGCGCTTCGCGCAGTGGGCGGCCCGGGCGAGCGAGGAGGCGCTGTCGTGAGTGAGCGCGCCGCGCCGTTCTACTGCCCCTACTGCGGGGACGAGGATCTGCACCCCGCCGAACAGGGCCATGGCGCCTGGGAGTGCCGCTCCTGCAACCGCGCATTCCAGCTGAAGTTCCTGGGCCTGCTGGCCCGGGGGCTGCAGGCCGAACCCCGTGATGGAGGCCCTTCGTGACCACCGCGCAACGGCACACCGCGGACGAACTGCAGGCGCTGGCCGAGCAGGCGGGCCGCGACCTGGAGGACGCCCCGGCCCTGGACGTCCTGCGCTGGGCCGCCGGCACCTTCGGGCCCCGCTTCTGCGTCACCTCCTCGATGGAGGACGCGGTCGTGGCGCACCTGGCCTCCCGTGTCGCTCCCGGGGTCGACGTGGTCTTCCTCGACACCGGCTACCACTTCCCGGAGACGATCGGCACCCGCGACGCCGTCGCCGCCGTCATGGACGTCGAGGTCATCACACTGTCGCCGCGTCAGACCGTCGCCGAGCAGGACGCCGAGCACGGACCGAAGCTGCACGACCGCGACCCCGACCTGTGCTGCGCGCTGCGCAAGGTCAGGCCGCTGGAGGAGGGCCTGACCGGCTACGACGCATGGGCGACCGGCCTGCGCCGCGACGAGTCCCCGACCCGGGCGGACACGCCGGTCGTCGGCTGGGACGCCCGGCGCGGCAAGGTCAAGGTCTCCCCGATCGCGCGCTGGTCGCAGGAGGACGTGGTGGCGTACATCGCCGAACACGGCGTGCTGACCAACCCCCTGCTCATGGACGGCTACGCCTCGGTCGGCTGCGCCCCCTGCACCCGCCGGGTGCTGGAGGGCGAGGACGCCCGGGCCGGCCGCTGGGCGGGACGGGCCAAGACCGAGTGCGGGCTGCACGGCTGATGACGACGGAACAGACTTCTCGGGAGCGGCGGATGAGCGTGAGCGGCACAGGGGCCACGGTATGGCTCACGGGTCTGCCGAGCGCGGGCAAGACCACTATCGCCCACGCGCTGGCGGAGCGGCTGCGCGGCGACGGCCACCGCGTGGAGGTCCTGGACGGCGACGAGATCCGCGAGTTCCTCTCCGCGGGCCTCGGTTTCAGCCGCGAGGACCGGCACACCAACGTGCAGCGCATCGGCTTCGTCGCCGAACTCCTCGCCTCCCACGGGGTCAAGGTCCTGGTCCCGGTCATCGCGCCGTACGCCGACAGCCGCGAGGCCGTCCGCAAGCGCCATGACGCTCAGGGCACGGCCTACCTGGAGGTGCACGTCGCCACCCCGGTGGAGGTCTGCTCCACGCGCGACGTCAAGGGCCTGTACGCCAAGCAGGCCGCGGGCGAGATATCAGGGCTCACCGGTGTCGACGACCCGTACGAGGCACCGGAGACCCCCGATCTGCGGATCGAGACCCAGGACCACACCGTCGAGGACTCAGCGGCGCTGCTGACGGCGCTGCTTGTCGAGAGGGGACTCGTGTGAGCTGGGGGCACCTCCCGGCGACAGCCGGGGGAGCACGCGCGGCCACCGGGCCGCACCCGACCGGCCGGCAGCGCGTTCGCCGCGCGGGCGGACATGGGGGCACCACCCAGGCGCGAGCTCTGGGGGAGAATGAAGGAGGCGCAGCGTGACCACGGTGGTCGCAGTCGACGAGAGCACCGGGAACCCCTACGCGCTGTCGCACCTGGACACGCTGGAGTCCGAGGCGGTGCACATCTTCCGCGAGGTGGCGGGCGAGTTCGAGCGGCCGGTGATCCTCTTCTCCGGCGGCAAGGACTCCATCGTCATGCTGCACCTGGCGCTGAAGGCCTTCGCCCCCGCGGCGATCCCCTTCTCACTGCTGCACGTCGACACGGGCCACAACTTCCCCGAGGTGCTGGAGTACCGCGACCGGACCGTGGCGAAGCACTCCCTGCGGCTGCACGTCGCCTCGGTGCAGGACTACATCGACGACGGCCGGCTGCGCGAGCGCCCCGACGGCACCCGCAACCCGCTGCAGACGGTCCCGCTGACCGATGCCATCCAGCACGAGCGCTTCGACGCGGTCTTCGGCGGCGGCCGCCGGGACGAGGAGAAGGCCCGTGCCAAGGAGCGGGTGTTCTCGCTGCGCGACGAGTTCTCGCAGTGGGACCCGCGTCGCCAGCGCCCCGAGCTGTGGCAGCTGTACAACGGCCGGCACGCCCCCGGCGAGCACGTCCGGGTGTTCCCGCTGTCCAACTGGACCGAACTGGACGTGTGGCAGTACATCGCCCGCGAGGGCATCGAGCTGCCGGAGATCTACTACGCCCACGAGCGCGAGGTGTTCCGGCGAGCCGGCATGTGGCTGACCGCGGGCGACTGGGGCGGCCCCAAGGACGGCGAGACCGTCGAGAGCCGGCTGATCCGCTACCGCACCGTGGGCGACATGTCCTGCACCGGCGCGGTGGACTCCGACGCGGCCACCATCGAGGCCGTCATCGCCGAGATCGCCGCCTCCCGGCTCACCGAGCGGGGCGCCACCCGGGCCGACGACAAGCTCTCCGAGGCCGCGATGGAAGACCGCAAGCGCGAGGGGTACTTCTAGCCATGACCACCGGCACCACCGCCGAGCAGCTCTCGGCCACCTCCCTGCTGCGCTTCGCCACCGCGGGCTCCGTCGACGACGGCAAGTCCACGCTGGTCGGCCGGCTGCTGCACGACTCCAAGTCCGTGCTCGCCGACCAGCTGGAGGCCGTCGAACTCGCCTCCGCCCGCCGCGGCCAGGACGCACCGGACCTGGCGCTGCTCACCGACGGCCTGCGCGCCGAGCGCGAGCAGGGCATCACCATCGACGTGGCCTACCGCTACTTCGCCACGCCGCGGCGCCGGTTCATCCTGGCGGACACGCCGGGGCACGTGCAGTACACGCGGAACATGGTCACCGGCGCCTCGACCGCCGAGCTGACCGTGATCCTGGTGGACGCCCGCAACGGCGTCGTGGAGCAGACCCGCCGGCACGCGGCGGTCGCCGCCCTGCTGCGGGTCCCGCACGTCGTGCTCGCGGTCAACAAGATGGACCTGGTCGACTGGTCGGAGCCCGTCTTCGCCGCCATCGCCGAGGAGTTCACCGCGTACGCCGCGTCGATCGGCGTCCCGGAGATCACCACGATCCCGATCTCGGCCCTGGCCGGTGACAACGTCGTGACCCCGTCGGCGAACATGGACTGGTACGGCGGCCCGACGATCCTGGAGCACCTGGAGACCGTCCCGGTCGGCACCGACCCCAGCAGCCACCCGGCGCGCTTCCCGGTGCAGTACGTCATCCGCCCGCAGACCGCCGAGCACCCGGACTACCGCGGCTACGCGGGACAGATCGCCTCGGGCGTGCTGCGCGTCGGCGACCGCGTGACGGTGCTGCCGTCCGGGCTGACCAGCACCATCACCGGCATCGACGCGCTGGGCACGGCGGTCGACGTGGCGTGGGCACCGCAGTCGGTGACGCTGCTGCTCAGCGACGACCTGGACATCTCCCGCGGCGACCTGATCGCGCCGGCCGCCGCCGCCCCGGAGACCACCCAGGACGTCGAGGCGACCGTGTGCCACCTGCACGAACGGCCGCTCAGGGTCGGCGCGCGCGTCCTGCTGAAGCACAGCACGCGCACGGTCAAGGCGATCGTCAAGCGGCTCCCGTACCGGATCGACCTGACACGGGGCCTCGAGCACGAGGACGAGCCGGGCGAGTTCGGCGTCAACGACATCGGCACGGTGGTGCTGCGCACCTCGGAGCCGCTGCCGCTGGACGCGTACGCGGACTCCCGGCTCACCGGCTCCTTCCTGCTGATCGACCCGGCGGACGGCACCACGCTGACCGCCGGCATGGCGGGTGAGGCCTTCGCCGCCCGCAACGCCACGGCCGCGGGCGACGCGGCCGGTGACGACGAGGGGTGGGACTTCTGATGGCGTTCGACGACGCCTTCGCCGGATTCGCCAAGGAGGGCGGTCGCGTCGGCAGCGGCTGTCTGGGCAGCGGCACGGGCGGGGTGACGCGATGTGCGCGCTGACCTCGTCTGAGCTCCGCACCTGCGCCGCGCCCGCGGCACCGCACCACCGAAAACCAGACAGCCACCACCCTGGCGCGCCCTAGAGAGCGCGAGCCGGGGCCACCGAGAGGAAACACCTCCCGTGACTGCCGATCGCACCACTGCCCCGAGAACGTCCGCCCGCCGCCGCCTCATAGCGGGCGCCGCCCTTCTGCCGCTGCTGGCGCTGGCCGCCTGCGGCTACGGCTCCGAGAAGAAGGACGACACCACCAACGCGGCCGCGAGCAGCGGCACCAGCAAGAAGCTGTCCGCCTCGACGGTGAAGATCGGCTACTTCGCGAACCTGACGCACGCCACTGCGCTGGTGGGCCTCAAGGAGGGCTTCTTCGCGGACGAGCTCGGCTCCGGCACCACCATCAAGGAGTCGGTCTTCAACGCCGGGCCCGCCGAGATCGAGGCCCTCAACGCCGGTTCCATCGACATCGGCTGGATCGGCCCCTCGCCCTCCGTCAACGGCTGGACCAAGTCGGGCGGCACGAGCCTGAAGATCATCTCCGGCTCGGCCTCGGGCGGCGTCAAGCTGGTCGTCAACCCCGAGAAGATCAAGTCCCTCAAGGACATCAAGGGCAAGAAGATCGCCACCCCGCAGCTCGGCAACACCCAGGACGTGGCCTTCCTCAACTGGATCTCCGAGCAGGGCTGGAAGGTCGACGCCACCAGCGGCAAGGGCGACGTCTCCGTCGTCCGCACCGACAACAAGATCACCCCCGACGCCTACAGGTCCGGCTCCATCGACGGCGCCTGGGTCCCCGAGCCCACCGCGTCCAAGCTGGTGGCGGAGGGCGCGAAGGTGCTGCTGGACGAGAGCACCCTGTGGCCGGACAAGAAGTTCGTCATCACGAACGTGATCGTCTCCCAGAAGTTCCTCAAGGAGCACCCGGACGTCGTCGAGGCCGTGCTGCGCGGCTCGGTGAAGACCAACGCCTGGATCGACGCGAACCCGGACAAGGCGAAGGACGACGCCAACGCCCAGCTGGAGAAGCTCTCCGGCAAGCCGCTGCCCGCCGACGTCATCGACCCGGCGTGGCAGAGCATCCAGGTCATCGACGACCCGCTGGCGTCCACCCTGCAGACCGAGGCCGACCACGCCGTCACCGCCGGCCTGCTGGAGAAGCCCTCCCTCAAGGGCATCTACGACCTGACGATCCTCAACAAGATCCTCACGTCCGAGGGCAAGACCGAGATCGACGACGCCGGTCTCGGCGGCTGACGCCCGGCCAAGCCCCGACAAAGCCCGCAGCCCAGCCCTCAGGAGGTGACGCCATGGCCACCGCACTCACCAAGCAGCCCGCCGTGACGGTCGACGCGGCTCCCTACGCCGCACGGCTCGAGCACGTCTCGAAGTCCTTCGGCCGCCCCGGCGCGGAGACGCACGTGCTGGACGACATCAGCATCGATGTCGCCCCCGGCGAGTTCGTCTGCCTCCTGGGGGCCTCGGGCTGCGGCAAGTCCACGCTGCTCAACCTGGTCGCGGGACTCGACCGGACGACCGCCGGGGGCATCGAGACCCCCGGCGGCCGACCGGCCCTGATGTTCCAGGAGCACGCCCTGTTCCCGTGGCTCACCGCCGGCAGGAACATCGAACTCGCCCTGCGCATGCGCGGTGTTCCGCGCGCCGAACGGCGCCCCGAGGCCGAGCGGCTGCTGGAGCTCGTCCGTCTGAGGGGCGCGTACGGCAAGCGGGTGCACGAGCTGTCCGGCGGCATGCGGCAGCGTGTCGCGCTGGCCCGGGCGCTGGCACAGGACAGCCAGCTGCTGCTGATGGACGAGCCGTTCGCCGCGCTCGACGCCATCACCCGGGACGTCCTGCACGAGGAACTCACCCGCATCTGGGCCGAGACCCGCCTTTCGGTGCTCTTCGTGACCCACAACGTCCGCGAGGCGGTGCGGCTCGCGCAGCGGGTCGTGCTGCTCTCCTCGCGGCCGGGACGCATCGCCCGGGAGTGGACGGTCGACATCCCGCAGCCGCGCCGTATCGAGGACTCGGCGGTCGCCGAGCTGTCCGTCGAGATCACCGAGCACCTCCGGGGGGAGATCCGCCGTCATGGCCAGCACTGAGACGAAGGCAGAGGCAGGGCCGGGCGGCGACCTCGCGGGACTGGAGGCCGGGCTCGACGCGCTGGAGACCCGGTCCGCGACCCGGGTGCCGCCGGCCCGGGTACTGCTCCAGAAGGCCGTTCCCCCGGTCGTCGCCATCGCGCTGGTCCTGGTGGTGTGGCAGCTCGCGTACCACTTCGAGGTCAAGCCGCACTATCAGCTGCCCAGTCCGGCGGAGGTCGGCCGGGCCCTGCAGGACAGGTGGCTCGACGGCACCCTCCTCGGCTACGTCTGGACCAGCCTGTCGCGCGGCGCGCTGGGCTTCGTGGCCTCCGTCGCCATCGGCACGCCGCTCGGCCTCGTCGTGGCGCGGGTCCGGCCGGTGCGGGCGGCGATCGGGCCGATCCTGTCCGGTCTGCAGTCCCTGCCGTCGGTGGCGTGGGTGCCCGCGTCGATCATCTGGTTCGGCCTGACGGACGCCACGATCTACTGCGTGGTGCTGCTGGGCGCGGTCCCGTCGATCGCCAATGGCCTGGTGGCGGGCGTCGACCAGATCCCGCCCCTGTTCCTGCGGGCGGGCCGCACCATCGGCGCCACCGGCATCCACGCCGTGCGCCATGTGCTGCTGCCGGCCGCCCTTCCCGGTTACCTCGCCGGCCTCAAGCAGGGCTGGGCCTTCTCCTGGCGCTCGCTGATGGCCGCCGAGCTCATCGCCACCTCCCCCGACCTGGGCGTCGGCCTCGGCCAGTTGCTGGAACAGGGGCGCGAACTGTCCGACATGCCGAGCGTGCTGGCCGCGATCCTGCTGATCCTGGTCGTCGGCATCGGCATCGAACTGCTCGTGTTCGCACCGCTGGAGCGGTCGGTGCTGCGCAGCCGCGGCCTGTTCACACGGGGCTGACCGTGACCGCGCACCCCGTCCTCCTCGTCGTCGCCCACGGCAGCCGCGACCCGCGGCACGCCGCGACCGTCCACGCCCTGACCGAGCGGGTCCGGACGGCCCGGCCGGGCCTGCGGGTCGAGACCGCGTTCCTCGACCACTGTGCGCCGAGCGTGCCGCAGGTCGTCGACCGCCTCGCCGCGGAGGGCGTACGCGACGTGGTGGCCGTGCCGCTGCTGCTGACCCGCGCCTTCCACGCCAAGGCCGACATCCCCGCGGTCCTGCGCGAGTCCGCGGCGCGCCACGCCCGGCTGCGGGTCCGCCGGGCCGATGTCCTCGGCCCCTCACCGCTGCTGCTGTCCGCCCTGGAGCGGCGGCTGCGGGAAGCTGGGCTGGGCCCCGGCGACCGCCCCTCGACCGGGATCGTCCTGGCCTCGGCGGGCTCCTCCGACCCGGAGGCGATCGCAGTGATCGCAGAAATCGCGCGGGAGTGGCGGCGCACCGGTTGGTGTGCCGTGCGGCCTGCGTTCGCCTCCGCATCCCTTCCCACCACGGACGAGGCGGTACGCAAGCTGCGCGCCGAGGGCGTACGGCAGGTCGCGGTCGCGCCGTACGTCGTCGCGCCGGGCTTCCTGCCCGACCGCATCGCCCGCGGGGCCCGCGCCGCCGGTGCGGACGTCCTCGCCGGCGTCCTGGGCGACGCCCCCGAGGTGGCGCGGCTGCTGCTGCGCCGCTTCGACGAGGTGCTGCTGCCGCGGCTGTCGCTGGCGCTGGCCTGAGGCGGGACGGGGCGCGGCGACGTGGGCGCCTGCGTGCTCGCCGAAGGTGCGGCCGGGCAGGTCGCACGACGTGCCTACGGGCCGCCGGACGGCGAGGGGGCGTCCCCCTCGCGGCGTGCTCCCCGTGGCTCCCCCGGGCCGGGAGAGCCGCCGGCTTGCGTCGACGGACTCCGAACCGGCGGGCGGCGCGCCGTCCGGACACGACGTCCGCCAGGCGTTCGACCTGGCCGGGTTCCGACGACCAGCAGTAGAGCATCACTTCGTCGGCGCCGATGCCGCCGTAGCCGGCGACCGCGTCGCGGATCTGCTCCGGGGTGGTCAGGAGCCCCTCCGCGACTGGGTCGGCGAAGCCGCTGAACGCGTAGTAGGCGCGGATGTTCTGGCGGGCCGCGGTGACCACCTCGTCCGGTCCGAGGGCGACATCGGCCTGGGCGATGAGACGGGGCCGGGCGTGCCCTTCCTTTTCTGCGGCGTCGTTCCGGGAGCGTGATCACCGAGTGCGGCCACCGTACCCCGGCTCCCCGGCCCGGCCCGCTCGTTTCCGTGCCGGCCTAGTAGTAGTGGCGCAGGGCGGGCCACAGCTGTGACCACCGCCCTTTCGGGCCCGTGCACAAGACGATCGCGGCGTGCTGTTCCTCGTTGTCGACGTCCTGCCCGTTGTCGACGCGGCCGACCCGGCGGCAGCCGGTGAAGTGGCGTTCGACGCCGCCGGCGTTCTCCTGACGCACCAGCAGTACCGGGCCGGTGGCGGAGTCCGGCGGCGGGCCCCAGTCGGCGAAGCTCATGTGGGCGGAGTAGGGGGCGGGCAGACCGAGCCGGGGACCGTAGTGGTCGAGGGCGCCGGCCTCGCCGTAGTTCTGGGCGAGGACGACGGCACGGGCACGATCACCGGCGGGGATGCCGGACCAGGCGTCCGCGACGGCTTCGGCGAGTTGCGGCCAACCGATCTGCTCGCCCTGCTCCTCGTTGACGGCGTTCACGACGGACAGGGCGCCCGGCGGCAGCACCGGCAGCGACAGCAGGGCGGTGACGGCCGCCGTCACCGCGACGCCCGCCCACATGGCGCGGGACCGGTCGGCGAACGTGACGCAGCCCGCGGCAAGGAGCACGAGCAGCAGCGGGAGGCAGTAGTACGGCTTGCCGCCGGCCGCGACGACCAGGACGGCGAGGACGAGGTAGGCGGGGGCGAACGCCCGCGCCCAGCGCAGCGCGGGGTCACGCCACAGCCGCAGCCCGCCCGCGATCCAGACCGGGACGAACACCGGTGAGAGGAAGACGATCTGCTGGGGCACGAACAGGACGCGGTTCTCGGTGCCGTCGTCGGAGCTGATGCCGCCGGCCACCGTCAGCTGGGGCCAGCCGTGCGCCGCCTGCCACCACAGGCTGGGCAGGGCCACCGCGAGCGCGACGGCTGCCCCGGCCACCGGCCACCGGCCGCGCAGCGCATGCCGCGGGCCGGTGGCGAGCAGGGCCGCCAGGAGGGCGAGGACCAGCAGGCCCACCAGGTACTTGTTCTCCATGCCGATGCCTACGGCCGCGCCCACCACGGGCCACAGGCGGCCGTCGCCGGTGCGCAGCAGCCTCAGCACCAGCCAGCACAGGACCACCCAGGCGAGGACGTCGAAGGTGGCCGTGGAGACCATGTGGCCCACGGCGACAACGAATCCGGAAACCGCCGTGCACGCCGCCGCGAGCACCTGCGCCGCCCGCCCGCCGCCGAGTTCCCTGGCGACGAGGGCGACGACCACGACCGTCGCGGCGCAGGCGAGGGTGGCGACCACCCTCAGCCCGGCCGGTGTGTCGCCGAAGACGGAGGTGGAGAGCCGGGCGGCGAGCGGGGTCAGCGGGGGCTGGTCGACGTAGCCCCACGCGGGGTGGTCGCCGGCGACGAGGAAGTACAACTCGTCGCGGTGGAAGCCGTAGCGGCCGGACAGCGCGGTCAGTACGGCGGCGAGCGCGGCCGCGACTCCCAGAACCGGCGCTGCGGCGAAGGACGCCGTCTCCGCGCGGACGTGCGTACCGGTCATCCCCCACCCCCCGGTGTTCCCCCGACGAAGATACCGGGAGGCGGGCCCGGGGGCCATGCGCGGTGGCCGGACGCCGGTCGGTAGTGTCCTCGTACACGGATTCGGGAGGGGCCATGGGACGGGCGGGACGACGACGGCGCATCGCTGCCTGGGTGCTGGGGCCGGTGGGGCTGGTCCTCGCGGTCGGCTCGGTGGCCCTGGTCAGGGCGGGCTACACCACGGCCACCATCTCGAGCCGGGCCATGGAGCCGACCTACTCCCCCGGTCAGCACGTCCTGTTCGAGCGGATCGACGGTGACGAGGTCCGGCGCGGCGACGTGGTGCTGATCGCGGCACCGGAACGCTACCAGGGCGGGCCGGTGCTGAAGCGGGTGATCGGCACGGGCGGCGACCGTGTGGCGGAGCGGAGCGGCGGACCGGTGACGGTGAACGGCAAGGAGCTGTCCGAGCCGTACGTCAAGAACGGCGATCCGTCGGGCGGCGCGCCCGCCTTCGACATCACGGTGCCCGGGGGGAGGCTCTTCCTGATCGGCGACTACCGCGCGGATTCCATGGACTCCCGCTATTTCCTCGGCGACGAGTCGGGCACGCTCCCCGCCTCAGGGGTACGGGCCCGGGTGCTCGAGGACCGCAGCGGCCTCATGGTGCTGGGCCTGGCGGCGCTGCTCGGCTTCGCGCTCGCGATCACCGGCCTGGTGCTCGGCATCCTCGCGCGGGTCGCACGGCACCGGGAACGGTACCCGGCCGCACCGGCGACGGCCCCCATCGCCTGGGGCCAGGTGCCGCCGGGCAGCTAGTGCGTGGATCAAAAGTGGATCTCGAGCACGCGATGGTCTTGATTCGTGGGGCGAGGAGATCTGACGGATGCGCAGTGGGCGTTGCTATAGCCGCTGTTGCCGAAGGGCAAGAAGCCGGGCCGGTCGGCGATACGGACCCGGCGACGACTGATCGACGGCATACGGTGGCGGACCCGGCCCATCAGCACGCTGCCGGGGCGAGGAAAAGGAGGACCTGCAAACGCGACCACGTCTCAAGCCCACACCGCCCTGACCACGGCGTGGCCCGCTGCAGCCGCCCGCCCGTAGAACCCTTGGAGGCGCCTGTGATGGTGGAGGAACTCCTGCCTGACCTGCGCCTCGTCCCAGCCGGACCAGACGAGCTTGGCACCGGCGACGTTCCACAGCTCGTCGAACGAGACACGTGCAAGGAAGCCTGCGGCCTGTGACACCCCAGGCGGCTCCAGAATCCCCAGGGGCGGGTTGGAGGGGTCGGCGTCAGCGCTGTGCGCCACGGGGCGGCCGCCGTAAATCGGCAGCTCCCAGGGCTTGTCGGCGTCTGCATCAAGGACATCGGCAGCGGCGTAGAGGTCATTGACGGCACCCCAGACCTTGTCGATCGAGACGGCGATGCCCGCTGCGTACTCGTCGGGGTGGTTCTCCCAAGCCTCCCACATGAACGCCGCAAGCCAGGTGTGGTCGTCCCGGATCTCGGATTCCGCGGCGGCGCGCATGTGCATGCGGATGCTCACGGCGACGGGTCCCCCCAGTTCGGCGGCCCGTCTGTCGGGCCGAAGGGACAGAACCTACTCGACGCCGGCATCCGGCGTCGCGGCGAAGGTGTCCGAAGCGGCGGCGAGGGGTCGGCTTTGCCGTACGTCGTCGACGCTGTCTTCGGCCGGCCGCTGGAATGACGTCGCAGAGGCAGCTCTTGTGGCCGCTTTGGCACCTTGCCGCCCCGGGGGGTTTCGCGCTGCGCGCGGGACCGGACGCCGGCCGGAACAAACCGGGCGATGTGCCTGTTTGCGCAGGACAGGCCAACTGGCACCGCGTCCCCCTCAGGTGCCGAAAGGAAAGGTTTACGGTCCGTGACTGCTTCGCTCTCCATTCTCGATCTCGCTTACATCAACGCCGGCGAGAGTGCTGTCGACAGCTTCCGGGCCAGTGTGGAGCTGGCGCGGCAAGCCGAGAAATGGGGTTACAGGAGAATCTGGTATGCGGAGCACCACAACATGTCCGTTGTCGGGTCGTCCGCGCCCAGCGTGCTCATAGCCCACGTCGCCGCGCAGACCCGTACGATCCGTCTCGGGGCCGGCGGTATCATGCTGCCCAACCACGCGCCGCTGTCCGTGGCGGAGCAGTTCGGGACCCTCGAGACGCTCTACCCCGGCCGTATCGACCTCGGGCTGGGCCGGGCTCCGGGCGGCGATCAGAAGACGCTGCGCGCCCTGCGCCGCGACTCGCGGTCCGGCGACACCTTCCCCGAGGACGTCCAGGAGCTGCAGGGGTACCTGAGCGGCCGGTCCCGGATCCCGGGGGTCGAGGCGACGCCCGGGAAGGGTACCGAGGTACCGCTGTACATTCTCGGCTCGTCGCTCTTCGGGGCAGGCCTCGCAGCAGCCCTCGGACTTCCTTTCGCTTTTGCCTCCCACTTCGCCCCCAGTGCCCTGGAGGACGCCGTCGCCCTGTACCGGCGGGAGTTCCAGCCCTCCGCGCAACTGGAGGAGCCCCATGTCATCGCCGGCGTGAACGTCGTCGCAGCGGCCACCGAGAAGGAGGCTCAGGAGCACTTTCTGGCCGCGAAGCGCCGCCGGGTGATCCAGTTGCTCGGCCGCGCCGGGGTGGACGTGCCTGCGCAGGCGGCGGGGACGGTACTCGAGACACCGGCCGGGAAGCAGGTGCTTCAGCACGTCGAGCAGGAGATGAGGTACAGCGCCGTCGGGGCCCCGAGCGGTGTGAGGGACTATCTGGACCGCTTCACCGGTCTCACCGGGGCCGACGAACTGATCGTGGCGTCCCTGGCAGTCGACCGGACGGCGTGGCTGAGGTCGGTGGAACTGCTGGCGGAGGTCAGCGGGCTGCCCGGCGCGTGAGCTCTGCGGCGGCGAGCGGGAGCGTGGCGTACGCCGGCCCGAGCCCACCGCAGAGCTGGATCGCCGCCTGCGCCCACTCCCATTCGGCCCCATGCGCCGTTCCTACGACGACGTACGGCGTTCCCTGACATCCTCGGAATCGTCCCGTGCCGTGCACCGCTGCCGGTACCAGGCCGCCGGATCACCTCCTTGCTCGGACTTCCAGCCGGGCGCCATCAGCGACGGCATCCCGCGGTACGCCCAGGTGCTCCTGCTCGACGTCCTCCGGACGCGGGCGCAGAGCAGCGGCTGCCTCACAGCGGGCGCCACCCCCTCCACGATCAACTTCGCGGCGAGGCATACCTCCTTTGATCTCGCGCTGGTGGACGTCTCTGCCGGGGTGACGGTCCGCAACCACTCCACCGCAGTGCAGGCGATCGCGGACCTGCAGGGCTGGTTCGGCTGTCCGCGGCCGGCGCACAGCCGGACGCCGGGCCCGGGGCACCATCCGCCTCCGGGCCCGGCGCCGTTCACGGCCTTCCTACTCGACGCCGGTGGCCACGTCCACCGCGCGCGGCCGCAGCGCCAGCCGGCCCGGCAGGGCGGTCGCGGGAACCGCCAGCAGGGCCGCGAGGGCGAGGACGCCCAGGTAGGGGAGCAGGCGCAGGTCCGGGGACGGGCTGCCGGTCATGCCGCCGCTGAACGCGGTGAGGACGGCGAGCGCGACCGCGGTGCCGAGCACGGTCGCCAGCACGACCACGGCCGCGGCCTCGCAGCCGAGCATGCGCAGCACCTGGCGGCGGGTGGCCCCGGCCAGTCGCAGCCGGGCGAACTCCCGCACCCGTTCGGCCGTCGACATCGCCAGCGTGTTGACCGCCGCGATCGCGGTGAAGACCAGGACCAGCGCCATGGCGAGGAACTGGGCCTCGGCGTTGGACCGCTGGACCCGCGCGGTCAGCACGCCGGAGGCGCTGCCGGGGGGCTGCACCCGCACCCCGGGGAAGCCGCGGACGGCGGCCGCCAGCACGGGGAGCCCGGTACCGGGCCGCGCCCGGACCAGGACCGCGGCGGACAGCGGGTTGTCGACGTGCCGCGAGATCAGGTCGTGGGACATCGTCAGGTCGCCGAAGCCCAGCCCCCGTGCGTACACCGCGGCCACCGTCAAGGTCACCGGCGTGCCGTCCCCCAGCGTCAGCCGCAGCGTGCTTCCCGGCCGCAGGCCGCGGGCGCGGGCGGCGGTCTCGCTGACCGCGACATCGCTCTTGCCGAACCCGGCCAGCGAACCGGCGACGACGTCCGGGTCCCAGGTGCCGGCGAGCGTCGACGGGGTGACGCCCTGCGCGGGGTACTTGTCGAGGCCGACCCGGACGGTGGTGCGCACCACCTCGGCGACGGCGGTGACACCGGGCAGCCGCCGTACGGCTTCGGCTGCGGCCGAGGGCACGCCCAGGCCGGCGGAGCTCAGCGTCCAGTCGGCGCGGGTGCCGGCGGCGACCTGCTCGTGTGCGGCGTGCCCGAGCGTGGACTGGGTGAACAGTACGGTCGACGCCATGGCGACGAGCAGCGCGAGCGGGGTGACCGCGGCCGCCGTCCGGGCGGCGTTGCCGCGCACGTTGCGCCGCGCCAGGACGCCGGGGAAGCGGCCGAGCCGCAGCGGACCGGCCAGCACCGCCGCCCCGGCCCGTACCAGGAGCGGGCCGAGCAGGGAGATCGCCGTGGCAAGGACCACTACGGCCAGGAACGTCACCGGGGTCGCGGCGGGTTCGGTGTCCAGCGAGGCGAGCACGCCCACGAGCGCGCCGCCGCCGGCGAGCAGCAGCAGTCCCGCGGCCGTGCGGCCGGCGGCGGGACGGCGCTCCACCGCGGCGTCGGCCAGCGCCTGGGCCGGGGTGCCCCCTGTGATCGGGCGGGCCGCGATCCGGGCGGCGGCCCAGGCACCCGCCGTGGTCGTGATGACGCCCGCGGCCATGGGGACGAGGCCGACGGCGGGCAGCAGCGTGGCCGGCACCGCGCCCGACGCCGTGAACCGCCCCAGGAGCCAGTGCGACAGCGGACCTCCGGCGGCGGCACCGAGGACGCCGGCCGTGGCGCCGACGAGCAGCGCCTCGCGGCCGATCAGCCGGCGCAACTGGCGGGAGGTGGCGGCGACGGTCCGCAGCAGGGCGAGTTCACGGTGGCGCTGCCGCAGGGACAGGGCGAACGTACCGACGACGACCAGTACCGCGACGAGCAGCGCCGTGCCGCCGATGGCGCCGCCCATGCTGACCAGACCGGTGCGGGCCCTGACCGCGTCGGGGAACTCCACCATGCCGCGGGAGTCACCGGTGCGGACCTGCGCCGTGGTGCCGGCGAGCGCCTGCCGCAGCGCGGCCGGGTCCGGCGTGCGGCCCGGCGCGGGCAGCACGCCGAAGGCCGTGACCTTTCCCGGACGGGCGGCCAGGCGTTCGGCCTCGGCCTGGCTGAAGAAGAGGCTGGTCTGGTCGGCGAGGCCGCCGGCGCGCCGCGCCGCGCCGGGGCCGGCGGGCGCGGCCACCCCGGTGACGCGGTACGTGCGCGGAGCCGCGGTCGACTGGACGGTGAGGCGGTCGCCGGGCGCCAGGTGCGCCCGGCGGGCCAGCGCGCGGTCGACGACGACGTCGCCGGAGGTCCGCGGGCGGTGCCCGGCGACCAGGGTGAACGGCGTCAGCCGCGCGGAGTCCCAGCCGTGCCCGTAGGAGGGGCCGCCCGCGCCGGGGGCGAGCGCCGCGGCGGGGAAGGTGAGGTCGGGAACCACGGCGCCCACGCCGGCGACCCGCTCGATCCTGCCCGCGAGGTCCGCGGGCAGCCACACGCGTTCAGCCAGCGGTTTGGCCTTGTGCTTGACCTTGGTTCTGCCCTTCTTGTGCCTCACCGTGATCGCGTGCACGTTCTGGTCGGCGGACACGACGACGGGAGCCGCGGCGTACCGCTCGGTGACGATCCTGCCGCGCAGACCGGTCTCCAGCAGGCCGCCACAGGCGGTGATCAGCGCCGAGGCGCAGAACAAGGCGAGGAAGGCGCCGAGGAAGCCACTCCTGCGCGCCTGCAGCGTCCTCAGCGCGAGGCGCATCAACATCGTGATCCGGTCCTTGTCGCAGCGGGAGCCGGACCGTGAACCGATGCCGGCGGCCGGGGTCGTCCGGCATGCCCTCAACGATGCTCGCCCCGCGCACGGGGCACACTGCGGCGGACCGGCGTCTCCGCCCTGGGGACAGCCCCCTACCCCGGTCACCTGAAGGGCCAACCACCAGCCAGCCGCGACCCCAACCTCTCCAGGGCAATACCTCTGGGCCCTGTCCGGCGGATCTTTGAACCGCCTCGTGTCCCGGTCCGTTCGCATGGTCAGGGGCGGGGCGATCTCACGGACAGCGAATGGGCGCGGATGCCGCGGAGTTCAACGCCGGGATGCCCGGCGCTGCCAGGACGCCCTCCGACACCCGGGCGCCGTGTGCCGTCGAGATCGACCACTGCGGACAGGTACACATCCGTACGGAACTTTCGCAACGGGCCCTGGCTCTTTTCGACGTCGAAGCGGCCCAGCCGGGAGCCCCCGGGCGCGCGAGGCACGGTCGAGCAGCGCGCTCAGGACGCGGCGGCCCGAGGTGCCGGGCGCGGGCCTCCGGCGGGAGGTCCCACAAGGTGCGGGAGTCGTGCAACCGCAGTCCCCAGGCGGTCGGTTCACGAAGTCGTCTCAGTTCCAGCCCAGGTTGACGGCGCGCGGACGGCGGGCCTGGCCGGAGCCGACGGTTTCCGTCCGGAGGACCGATCCGGGGCACCGGTCGCGGATGACGTCCACGGCGGCACCGTACAGCGGTCAGGCGCCGCGCAGGGCGTCGGCGAGGGGGCCGTCGCCGGTGACCTCGGCGGCGCCGTCCCGCAGGGACTCCGCGATGCCGCGGACGGCGCCCGCGGGCAGGGCGAGCACCGCGTCGGGGCGCTTGGCGGGGCCGTCGGCGTACGAGGGCGTCTCGCCGCCGAGTTCGATGTGGAAGGCGCCCTCGTCGAGGTGGACCTCGACCACCCCGGCGGTCGCCCCGGGGAGCGCGGCGAGATGGCGCATGAGGGGCACCGCGGCCCAGTGGGCGCGGACGGCGTCGGTGGGCCTGGGGTCCTCCAGGGCCGGCGCGCCCCACTCGGCGAGGGCGCCGAGCACGGGGAGCAGTTCCCGGCCGCGCCGGGTGAGTTCGTAGACGTACGCCGCGCCGGGGGGCGCGAGGCGGCGGCGGGTGACCAGGCCGTCGCGCTCCATCTCCTTGAGCCGGGAGGCGAGGACGTCGGTGCTGACGCCGGGCAGGTCGGCGTGCAGGTCGGTGTACCGGCGGGGGCCCGCCAGCAGCTCCCGGACGATCAGGAGCGTCCAGCGCTCCCCGACCGTGTCGAGGGCCCGGGCGACGGCGCAGTACTGGTCGTAACTTCGGCGCGGCATGATCCCCAGTGTAGACAAGTAGTTGGACTGTCCAAGCGGGAACTTGGTAAAACCAAGGACAGCAGCGTACGGAGCAGGTTCGCCGGACCGGGTCGGGAGGCCGTCGCATGGAGTACAAGCAGTCGAGCAAGCTGGCCGAGGTCTGCTACGAGATCCGCGGGCCGGTGATAGAGCACGCCAACGCGCTCGAGGACGCCGGGCACAGCGTCCTGCGGCTCAACACCGGCAATCCCGCGCTGTTCGGCTTCGATGCGCCCGAGGAGATCCTCCAGGACATCATCCGCACCCTCCCCTCCTCGCACGGCTACAGCGACTCGCGCGGCATCCTTTCGGCGCGCCGGGCCGTGGCCCAGCACTACCAGGAGCGCGGGCTGACCGACGTGGGGGTGGATGACGTCTTCCTCGGCAACGGCGTCTCCGAGCTGGTGCAGATGGCCGTCCAGGCCCTGGTCGACGACGGCGACGAGGTGCTGATCCCGGCGCCCGACTTCCCGCTGTGGACGGCCGTGACGAACCTGGCGGGCGGCAAGGCGGTGCACTACCTCTGCGACGAGCAGGCGGACTGGTTCCCGGACCTCGACGACATCGCCTCGAAGATCACCAGCCGTACGCGGGCGATGGTCATCATCAACCCCAACAACCCGACGGGCGCGGTCTATCCGCGCGAGCTGCTGGAGGGCATGCTCGACCTGGCCCGGCGCCACCACCTGATCGTCTTCGCCGACGAGGTCTACGACAAGATCCTCTACGACGGCGCGGTCCACCACACCGCGGCCCTGCTCGCCCCCGACGTGCTGTGCCTGACCTTCAGCGGCCTGTCCAAGGCCTACCGCGTGGCGGGCTTCCGCTCCGGCTGGCTGGTCGTCACCGGCCCCAGGCAGCACGCCAAGAGCTACCTCGAGGGCCTGACGATGCTGGCCTCGATGCGGTTGTGCCCCAACGTCCCCGCCCAGCAGGCGATCCAGGCGGCGCTCGGCGGGCGCCAGAGCATCAAGGATCTGGTCCTCCCCGGCGGCCGGCTGCACGAACAGCGCGACAAGGCCTGGGAGAAGCTGAACGAGATCCCCGGCGTCAGCTGCGTCAAGCCCAAGGGCGCGCTCTACGCCTTCCCCCGGCTGGACCCTGAGGTGCACCGGATCCACGACGACGAGAAGTTCGTGCTCGACCTGCTGCTCCGGGAGAAGATCCAGGTCGTCCAGGGCACCGGCTTCTCCTGGCCGCGTCCGGACCACTTCCGCATCCTGACCCTGCCGCGCGCCGACGACCTGGACGCCGCCATCAGCCGCATCGGCCGCTTCCTCGCGAGCTACCGGCAGTAGGGGAGGCCGGCCGCCCGGAAGGGAAACGGGGGCGGAGAGTGGGTGCGCTGCGATTCTTTTTACAGAAGAAGAAGAGAAGGAAGCACACCGCGGAGCCGCCCCCGCGTGCCGCCCACCCTAGCGCGGCGGACGGGCGCAGCCGCATCCGGTTTTCGTGCGGGCGGGACCGCGCACGGAGATGGGTGTAGGGGGCAACACTTCACCGGGCGGGGGTTTTCCCCACTCCCTGGGGAGGAGAAACCCGCCGCCGGTTCACCTGTCAGCCGGATGGGGCGGTGGCCCGCGGACCCATAGCGTCGAGGGCGAGGCGGTGGTGAGGATCCACCGCCCGGCATCGAGGGGGTTCGCAACCGTGGCAAGCGCACACGGCAGGGTACGTACCGAAGGGACGGTACGCGGCGGGCAGGGCATCGCCGCCGCCATGGGCGGCTGGAGCGCCCGCCACCGCTGGACGGCGGTCGGGAGCTGGCTGCTCTTCGTCGTACTCGCCCTGGTGATCGGCTCGATGGCCGGGCGGGTCGATCTGACGGACCGGGAGGAGGTGCCCGGCGAGTTCGGCCAGGCCGTCGCCATCCTCGACGACGCCGGGCTCAGTGACGGGCCGGCCGGCGAGATGGTGCTGGTCCAGTCGGCCGACGGATCCCTCAAGGCCACCGACCCGGCCTTCCGCGCCGTGGTCGGCGATGTCGTCACCGCGGTCAAGGGCACCGGCGAGGTCACCGCCGTCCAGTCGCCCTACGACATCGGGACGGTCTCCAAGGACGGCCGGTCCGCTCTGGTGAAGTTCGACATGCGCGGGGACCCGGACACCGCGGCGGACCGCGTCGAACCGGTCGTCGACGCCGTGCAGGGCGTCCAGGACGGGCACCGGGACCTGAAGGTCGAGCAGTTCGGCGAGGCCAGCTCGGAGAAGATCTTCAACGACGCCTTCGGCAACGACTTCCAGCGCGCCGAGTATTCGGCGCTGCCCGTGGCGCTCGGCATCCTGCTGATCGCCTTCGGCGCGCTGGTGGCGGCCCTGCTGCCGGTGGCGCTGGCGATGACGGCCTTCCTGGCGACGACCGGCCTGGTGGCCGTGGTGAGTCACGCCGTCCACATGAGCGACACCGCCAACTCCGTGATGCTGCTGGTGGGTCTGGCGGTGGGCGTCGACTACTGCCTGTTCTACCTGCGGCGTGAGCGCGAGGAGCGGGCGGCCGGCCACGACGCGCAGACCGCGCTGCGGATCGCCGCGGCCACCAGCGGCCGTGCGGTGCTCGTCTCCGGCGTGACGGTGATCGTCGCGATGGCCGGGATGCTCTTCACCGGTATCGGCGACTTCAAGGCGATGGGCCTGGCCACGATGATGGTCGTGGCCGTGGCGATGTTCGGCTCCGTGACGGTGCTGCCGGCGCTGCTGTCCCTGCTGGGCGAGCGGGTCGAGAAGGGCCGCATCCCGTTCCTGCGCCGCCGGGGCAGCGGGGCGGGTGGAGAGTCGCGGTTCTGGCGGGCGGTCCTCGGGGGCGTGCTGCGCCGGCCGGCGGTGTCGGCGGCGCTCGCCGGCGGGGCCCTGATCGCGCTGGCGGTCCCCGCGGTGGGCCTGAACACGGCGAACCTCACACTCAGCCAGGAGCTGGGCGACAGCCTGCCGATCGTCCGGGCGTACGAGGACATCAACACGGCCTTCCCCGGCGGACCGGACCCGGCCCAGGTGGTCGTCAAGGCCTCGGACATCACCTCGCCCGAGGTGCGTCAGGCCATCGACGCCTTCTCGAAGGAGGCCGTGGCCAAGGGAGCCTCCCCGGGCCCGGTGGAGACGGAGCTGCACGAGAAGGCCGGTGTGGCCGTCATCAAGGTGCCGCTGGCCGGGGGCACCGACGAGGAGAAGGCGGAGGCGGCGCTGAAGGTCCTGCGCGACGAGGTGCGCCCCGGCACCCTGGGCAAGGCGGCCGGCGTCACGGCGCCGATCGGCGGCTCGACCGCCGCGTCGATGGACTTCACCGACAAGATCGGTGACGCGGTGCCCCCGGTCTTCGCCTTCGTCGTGGCCTTCGCCTTCCTGCTGATGCTGCTCTCCTTCCGGTCGCTGACCATCGCGGTCACCTCCATCGTGCTCAACCTGCTGTCGGTGGGCGCCGCGTACGGCATCCTCACCGTGGTCTTCCAGCACGGCTGGGGTGCCGGCCTGGTGGGCGCCGAGGGAGTCGGCGCGATCGTGGCGTGGCTGCCGCTGTTCCTGTTCGTGATCCTCTTCGGGCTGAGCATGGACTACCACGTCTTCGTGGTCTCCCGGATCCGCGAGGCCAGGATGCGCGGGCTGACCACACAGGGCGCGATCCGGCACGGCATCACGACGACCGCCGGTGTGGTCACCAGCGCGGCGGTCATCATGGTGGCGGTCTTCGCGATCTTCGGCACGCTGTCCATGCAGAGCATGAAGCAGATGGGCGTGGGCCTGGCCGCGGCGGTGCTCATCGACGCCACCGTCATCCGCGGTGTCCTGCTCCCCGCGGTGATGGCCCTGCTCGGCGAGCGCAACTGGTACCTGCCCAAGTGGCTCGCCTGGCTGCCGGACATGACCCACGACGAGACCGCCATCGCGCCGGCCCCTGCGCCGCCGGCCGGCACGCCCGCGCCGGTCGAGCCTTCGGGCGTGGGCCGCTGATCCCGCCCGCCCCTCGACCGGCCCTCCGGCCCGGCTCCCGTGACCACGGGGGCCGGGCCGCGGTGTGCGACCCCCGGGCCCCGCGCCGTCGCTCAGCGGCCGGGGTAACCGCCCCCGCGGCGCGGGGTTATGGCCTCGTGCCCCGGGCGCTCCACCGCGGGCGCGGCCGGGGCCGTGGCCGCGCCCGCGGAGCCAGGGGCCCGGAACGGATCGAGGGCGGGTGCCGGACCGCGCACATGGAGCGGCGCGGTCCGGTCGGGATCGGAGAACAGATCTCGCTCTTCGTCTGAAGTCGACATGCTCCGCAGCGTATCCCGTGTTCGAATATCTGTGCGATCCCCCGAAAGGGTTATCGCCTCGGCCGCCCGAAGTGCCGGACCCGGGACGCGGGACGGCCCCCGGTCACGCTCCGGCGGCCCCGGCCCCCTCGGCGGCCTCCGCCGTCTCCACGCCCTCGGCGGCCTCCGCCGCGGCCTGCGCCTGCGCCGCGGCCTCGGCCTGCCGCGCGCGCTCCTGGCCGCGAGCTGCGGCGCGCCGGCCGTAGAGGATCGTCCAGGCGACGAGGACACCGGTGACCGCGTACGCCAGAACGGAGTTGACCGTCACCATGGCGGCCGTCGACAGCTCGTACGAGAGGCCGATCCGCGCGAGGGCCTCGACGACGTAGCCGACCCCCCACACGACGGTCATGGTGCGGATCACATGCCGGAAGCCCTCGTACTGCCACAGGCCGTCGAACCGCTCGGCACCCTCCTTGGTGCCGTCGGTGCCGAACTTGCGGCCGAAGTAGAACATGAGCGGCCGCGGCGCCAGCAGGCTGGCCAGGCAGACCACCCCGAACAGGCCGGTGACGGCGGAGTCCTTGACCAGGAGAAGCCGCGCGGAGTGCGGACCGGCCACGGTGACGATCAACGTGATCACCAGGAAGATCAGGGTGATGATCGCGAACTCGTCGACCTTGCGACGCCAGGCGAGGGTGACGACGGTGTCGAGCACCGGCCAGACCCCGGAGACGAGCAGGGCGGAGAACTCGCTCCAGTGCGCGTCGGTGAGCCGGTTGTACGTGATGATGGGCAGGACGATGTTGCACATGATCGTGAGCGCCCAGCCGAGCGCGGACGACAGGCGTGACCGTTCGGACACGGCTTCCCCCCGTAGTAGTGCCGAAGTCGCAGGGGAACGTATGCGCGACGCCGCCGCCCCGCCGGGGACTTTGCCCAGGCTTTGAGGACGGCGGCGCCACGGACACGACAGAGAACGGGGATTCGGCGCCCCCGCTCAGCCCTCCGGCGGCAGCTCCCCGGCGAAGGCCGCGGCGAGCCGCAGCCAGGGGGTCGCCTCCGCCTCACGGCCCTGCCGCTGGAGGGTGCGGCCCAGCATCAGGTGCGCGTAGTGCTCGACCGGGTCACGCTCGATGACCGCGCGCAACTGCTCCTCGGCGCGGCCGAGCTGGGCGGAGTGGTAGTAGGCGCGGGCGAGCAGGAGGCGCGGGGCGACCTGCTCGGGCACCTCGTCGACGACGGCCGTGAGCAGCCGGGCCGCCTCGGTGTACTCCTTGGCCTCGAAGAAGAGCCCGGCGCGCGCCCAGCGCTCCGCCGTGGTCTCCTCGTAGGACGCGAAGGACTCGTGGATGGTGGTGTTCACGAAAGCTCCTCTCCGGGTGCGGTGTGCGGCATGCGGCCGGCCTGCTCCAGGCCGAACCGGCCCCGCTCGAAGTCCTCGACGGCCTGTATGACCTCTGCCTTGGTGTTCATGACGAACGGGCCGAAGTGCGCGACGGGTTCGCGGATGGGGCGGCCGCCGAGGATCAGGACGTCGAGTGCGGGGGTGCGGCTGTCAGGGTGGTCGGTGGCCTCCAGGGTCAGGGTGTCGCCGCCGCCGAACACGGCGAGCTGGTGGGCGTCCAGCGGGCGCCGTTCGGCCCCGGCGCTGCCACGCCCGGACAGCACGTAGGCGAGGGCGTTGAAGTCCGGCCGCCAGGGCAGGACCAGCCGCGCGCCCGGGCTGACGGTGGCGTGGACCAGCGTGATCGGGGTGAAGGTGCTGCCCGGTCCGGCGTGGCCCCCGACGTCACCGGCGATGACGCGGACCAGGGCGCCGCCGTCGGGCGAGGACAGCAGTGCCGCCTCGGGGCCCTCGATGCTCTGGTAGCGCGGGGCGTTCCACTTGTTCGCCCGGGGCAGGTTCACCCACAGCTGGATGCCGTGGAAGAGCCCGCCGGAGACGACCAGCTCCTCCGGCGGCGCCTCGATGTGGAGGATGCCGCTGCCGGCCGTCATCCACTGGGTCGCGCCGTCGGTGATCACGCCTCCTCCGCCGTGCGAGTCCTGGTGCTCCACGCGGCCGTCGATCATGTACGTGACGGTCTCGAAGCCGCGGTGCGGGTGCCACGCGGTGCCCTTGGGCTCGCCCGGCGCGTACTCGACCTCGCCCATCTGGTCCATGTGGATGAACGGGTCGAGCTCACGCGTCGGGACGCCGGCGAAGGCGCGGTACACCGGGAAGCCCTCGCCCTCGAAACCCTGCGGGGCCGAGGTCACCCGGCGGACGGGGCGCTGCTCGGCGGTCACCGGGTCGGGCTCGGTGACACGGGGAAGGAGCAGGGTGTTCTCCACGGTCACGGCAGGCATGACACCCTCCACAGGAGTCTCGGCGGGCCCGGGCTCGGACCCGTACGGCTGATTTAACATTCAATCAACCGTTTCCATTCCGGGCCCGGCCGGCCGGGTCAGAGGCCGAAGCGCGGGCGCTCGGCCTCCGGCACCAGGTCCACGTACTCGGGGTGCTTGCCGATCCACCCGCGGATGAACGGGCAGAAGGGGAGCACGGCGAGCTTCCGCTCGCGGGCCGCGTCCAGCGCGGCGCGGGCGAGCGCGCCGCCGAGGCCCCGGCCCCCGAAACGGGGGTCGACCTCGGTGTGGATGAACGCGATCTGATCCCGGTACAGGTGGTACTCGGCGAAGCCTGCCTGCTCCTCGGCACCCCCCTCCTCCACCGCGTCGAAGATCTCGAAGCGGGACTTGCCGGGGTTGTCCGCGACGCGCGGTGCCATGGTCTGCCTCCTATTCGGGCCGCAGGGCGGCCAATTGCTGCTCGAACGGCACGACGGTATCGGCCGCGCCCGCATGGGTGGACGGCCGCGTCACCAGCAGCGCCGCCAGTTCGCCCGCGGAGCGGGCGATACGGGTCGGCAGGGTGTCGGTGAGCGGGTCGCCGCTGCCGCCCCAGTCCTCCGAGGCGGCGTACACGGCGGTCGGGACGACCACGGCCCGCAGATAGGCGAACAGCGGCCGCAGCGCGTGCTCCAGCGCCAGCGAGTGCCGGGCCGTGCCGCCGGTGGCACCGATCAGCACGGGCTTGCCGGACAGCGCGTCGTTGTCGACGACGTCGAAGAACGACTTGAACAGTCCGCTGTACGAGGCGGTGAAGACCGGCGTCACGGCGATCAGGCCGTCCGCCTCCGTCACCGCCCCGATCGCCTCCGCCAGGGCGCGGCCGGGAAAGCCGGTGACCATGTTGTTGGCGATGTCCACGGCCAGGTCGCGGAGCTCGATCACCCGCACGTCGACCGTGCGGCCGTCGTCCGCGACGGCCTGCCGTACGGCCTCGGCGAGCCGGTCGCCGAGCAGCCGGGTGGACGACGGCGAGCTCAGGCCCGCCGAGACGACCACGAGCTTCAAGGGCGCGTAGGTCACTTCGCGGCCTCCGTCTCCTTCGCCTCCAGCACCTCCGCGTCACGACGGGCGAGCAGCGACGCGTGCGTCGGAGCCTCCGGCACACCCGCGGGGCGGCCCTTGGCGAACTCCTCGCGCAGCACCGGCACGACCTGCTCACCGAGCATGTCGATCTGCTCCAGCACGGTCTTCAGGGGCAGCCCGGCGTGGTCCATGAGGAAGAGCTGACGCTGGTAGTCGCCGGCGTACTCGCGGAAGCTCAGCGTCTTCTCGATGACCTGCTCCGGCGAGCCGACGGTCAGCGGGGTCTGCTCGGTGAACTCCTCCAGCGAGGGACCGTGCCCGTAGACCGGCGCGTTGTCGAAGTACGGCCGGAACTCGCGGACGGCGTCCTGCGAGTTCTTCCGCATGAACACCTGACCGCCGAGGCCGACGATCGCCTGCTCCGGGGTGCCGTGGCCGTAGTGCGCGTAGCGCGAGCGGTACAGCTCGACCATCCGCTTGGTGTGGCCGGACGGCCAGAAGATGTTGTTGTGGAAGAAGCCGTCGCCGTAGTACGCGGCCTGCTCGGCGATCTCCGGCGAGCGGATGGAGCCGTGCCAGACGAACGGCGCCACTCCGTCCAGCGGCCGCGGCGTGGAGGTGAAGCCCTGCAGCGGGCTGCGGAAGCGGCCGGACCAGTCGACGACGTCCTCGCGCCACAGCCGGTGCAGCAGGGCGTAGTTCTCGATCGCCAGCGGGATGCCCTGCCGGATGTCCTGGCCGAACCAGGGGTAGACCGGCCCGGTGTTGCCGCGCCCCATCATCAGGTCGACGCGACCGCCGGCCAGGTGCTGCAGCATCGCGAAGTCCTCGGCGATCTTCACCGGGTCGTTCGTGGTGATCAGCGTGGTGGAGGTCGACAGGATCAGCTTCTCGGTGCGGGCGGCTATCCAGCCCAGCATCGTCGTCGGCGACGACGGCACGAACGGCGGGTTGTGGTGCTCGCCGGTCGCGAAGACGTCGAGCCCCACTTCCTCCGCCTTCAACGCGATGGCGGTCATCGCCTTGATCCGCTCGTGCTCGCTCGGCGTCCTGCCGGTCGTGGGGTCGGCGGTCACGTCACCCACAGTGAAGATCCCGAACTGCACCGGCCTCACCCTCCTCCGTCGTCTCGCAATGTTGTTGACTATTCAACCACCTTCTCCAACGGGATGTCCGGCCGGCCTATTCCTGCGCCGGTGGGGGGTGCCCGGCAGCCGGTGGGTCCGACCGCGGGGCCCGGCCGCGGCGGGGCGGGAGCGTGGGCGTGGACGTGGAGCGGGCTCCCGCGGGGTCTGCGCGGAGGGCGACCGCCGGCCGCCCGGCGTGGGGCATGCGGCACGCCCCCCGCCGGGGCGGGCCGGGGTGCCTCCGGGGACAGGCGCCGCACGCCAATGGCACCTGTGGGGTTCACGGGGCGGTTGAGACACGGAGGGTCGACCGTAGCGGATCACATGAGTGAAAGGCGAATTACGTTCACGAGTGGGTGAAAAGTGCGTATCTGGCTGGATAAGAACCCCTCCGGCAGAGCACTCTCAGGGCGCGAGCCCGAAGTACGCCGCCCCCCACGCGCCCTCTGCGACGCTCCCCCGCCCCGCCCTCCGAGCCGAAGTCCGTTCCTGACACATGAGCCACGTGATGCTGCCCCCGAAGCCCACCGCCCTTGACGCGCGTTCCGCGGCGGGCCTCGTCCGTCAGTGGCGCAGGGCCGCGGAGCCCGAAGCGCTCGCGGCGGCATACGACGCGCTGGCCGGGGTGGGGCCGCTCGTGCCGACGTCCTGGGGCGCGCTCCTGGTGACCGGCTACGAGGAGTGCCGCCAGGTGCTCACCGGACGCGTCTGGCTCACCCTGGGCGCCCGGTGGCGCGACGCCCACCGCCCCGGCTGGCGCGAGAGCGCGGGCACGGTCGGGCTGTGCGAGACCCCTCTGCAGCAGGATCCGCCCGAGCACACCGCGCGCCGCCGCCCGCTCAACGCGGTGCTGGCCCCCCGGATCGTGCGTGAGGCGGCCGAGCGGCTCGTGGAGCCGCTCACCGACCACTGCGTACGGGAGTTCGCCGCGGCCGTGCGCAGTGAAGGCGCCGCCGACGTCGTCACGCGGGTCTGCCGCCCGCTGCCGACCGCCGTCCTTGCGGAGATGGCCGGACTGCCGGCGTGGATCGACCGGGGCTGGCTCGCCGCCGAGAGCGCCGCCATGGTGCGCGTGGAGGAACTCGCCGCGCCGCCCAGCGTCGTACGGCGGGCGGACGCCGCCGCGACCGCCCTGCTCGGCGCCTACGACCGGGCGCTGGACGAGCGCCGGCGGCACCCCACCGGCGATCTGCTGTCCCGGTGGGCCGCCGAGGACCCGGCCGGGGCCCGCTATCTGCTGCTCACGCTGTTCTCCGCCGGGGTGCCCACCACGGCGGCACTGCTGGGCGCGGTGGCCCTGGCGCTCGCCACGGAACCCGTGCTTGCCGCAAGGATCCGCCAGGACCCGGAGTTCGCCGGCCCGCTCACCGACGAGCTGCTGCGCTGGGACCCGCCGGGCCGGGTGGTGACCCGCGTGGCCGGTGCGGACACGGAGCTGGGCGGCCGTCCGGTGCCCGCCGGGCAGGTCGTCCACGCGCTCATCGGCGCCGCGCACCGCGACCCGGCGCTCTTCCCCGACCCGCACGCCTTCGACCCGGACCGGCCGGCGCAGCGGCTGCTGGTCTTCGGCGGGGGCCTGCACTACTGCCTCGGGTCCCATCTGGCCCGCGCACAGGCCCTCGTCTTCGCCCGGGCCCTCGCCCGGGAGCTGCCGGGCGCGCGGGCGGCCGCCCCGCCGGTGCGGCACGCCGGGCCGAGCATGGCCGACATCGCCCGGCTGACCATCCACTCGCCCCTCACCTAAGGGAGACCGAAGGCCAGTGACCGAAATCCATGACGCCACGGACGCGTTCCGCAAGGACCTGTCGTCGTCGACCTTCGTGCGGGCCATGGTGGAGACGGGTATCCGGCCCTTCTACCGCCCGATGCACACGGCGGGCGACGGCGAGGCCGTCATTGAGGGCCGGGAGGTCGTCATGGCGGGCTGCAACGACTACCTGGGCCTGTCCACGGACCCCCGGGTGACGGCCGCCGCCGCCGAGGCGCTGACCCGCTACGGCGCCTCCTGCTCCGGCGCGCGCACCCTCAACGGCACCCTCCCGCTCCACGGGGAACTGGAGCGGCGGATCGCGGACTTCCTGGGCACCGAGGCGGCCGCCGTGGTCACCACCGGCTTCCAGGCCAACCTCGCCGTCGCCGCCCTCCTGGGCCGCGGCGACATCGTGTTCAGCGACATGTCCAACCACGCCTCGCTGGTCGACGGCATCCGGCTCGGCGCCGCCCGCCGCGTCCTGTACCCGCACTCCGACACCGCGCGGCTGGACATGCTCCTGGACCAGGCCTCGGCCGCGGAACCGGCCGCGGGCAGGGTCATCGTCACCGACGGCATGTTCTCCATGGACGGCGATCTGTGCCGGCTTCCCGAACTCACCGGGCTGGCCGCGCGGCACGGCGCCCGCCTCGTCGTGGACGGCGCGCACGACATCGGGCTGCTCGGCCCGGGCGGGCGCGGTGTCGCCGACCACTTCGGCCTCATGGACCGGGTCGACCTGTTCACCGGCACCCTGTCCAAGTGCTTCGGCTCCACCGGGGGCTTCCTCGCGGGGCCCGCGCACGTCATCCACTATCTGCGCTACAGCGCCCGTTCCATCCTCTTCTCCGCCTCGATGCCGCCGGCCGCCCTCGCCGCCGGGATCGCCGCGCTCGGCGTCGCCGAGGCCGAGCCGTGGCGGCGGCGGCGCGTGCTCGCCCTCGCGGACGCGCTGCGCGAGGGGCTGCGCGCCCTCGGCTACGACACGGGGAACTCGGTCACCCCGGTCGTGCCCGTGCTCGTCGGGGACGCCACCGACTGCGCCCGCATGTGGCAGGCCCTGCTCGACGAGGGCGTGTTCACCAACGCCGTGGGGGCCCCCGCCGTCCCCGAGGGCCAGTGCGTGATCCGGGTGACGGTCCAGGCCACCCACTCCGACGCCCACCTCGAGCGGATCCTGGGCGCCTTCGCCGCCGCCGGCCGCCGGGTCGGCCTGATCCCGGAACTCCCCTCCCAGGCGGCCGCCCGGTGAACGCGATCACCGTCACCCCCGTCGAGGGCCGCGCCGCCACCACGGCCTTCATCCGGCTCCCGTACGCCCTCTACCGCGACGACCCGCACTGGGTCGCGCCGCTGGAACGCGAGATGCGCGCCTTCCTCGACCCGCGCCGCAACCCCTTCTTCGACACCGCCGAGGCGCGCCTGTTCCTCGCCCGTCGGGGCGACCGGGCCGTCGGCCGGATCGCGGCCGTCTCCGACCCCCGCTTCCAGGAGCGGCACGACTACAAGTGCGGCCACTTCGGCCTCTTCGAGTGCGCCGACGACCTCGAGGCCGCGGCGGCGCTCTTCGACGCGGCCGCCGCCTGGCTGGGCGAGCGCGGCCTGACCCGGATGCTGGGCCCGCTCAGCTTCTCCGTGAACGACGAGTGCGGGCTGCTCGTCGACGGCTTCGACGGGCCGCCGAGCGTGGGCATCCCGTACAACCCGCCCTACTACGCGAACCTGCTGACCGGCTGCGGCTTCGCCAAGGCCAAGGACCTGCTGTCCTGGCTGGTGCCGATGCCTCCCGACGGCGAGCCGCCCGCCGCGATCGCCCGGGTCGCCGCGCGCACCCTGGCCGACCCCGCCGTGCGGGTGCGGGCGCTCGACCCGGACCGCTACGAGGCCGACATGGCCGCCATCAAGGAGATCTACAACGACGCGTGGGCCGAGAACTACGCCTCGGTCCCGCTGACCGAGGCCGAGTTCCGGCACATGGCCGAGCAGCTGAGGTCGGTCGTCCGGCCGGAGCTGGTGCGGATCGCCGAGGTGGACGGCGAGCCCGCCGCCTTCACGCTGTGGGTGCCCGACGTGAACCAGGCGCTGCGCGGCACACGGGGCAGGCTCACCACCTGGGGGCTGCCGATCGGCCTGCTGCGGGTCAGCCGGGCCATGGGGCGCGTCACCCGCGTCAGGGGCGGCACGTCGGGCGTCAGAAAGGAGCACCGCAGCCGCGGGCTGGTGGCCGTGCTGCTCGCCGACGCGCAGCGCGCCGCGTTCCGGCTCGGCTACACCGAGACCGACCTTTCCTGGATCCTGGAGGACAACCGCGGCTCCAACCGGCACGCCCAGGCCATGGGCGGGGTGCACTTCAGGACCCACCGGCTGTACGAGCGCGACGGCGGCGGTCTGCGGTGAGATACCTCGTGACCGGCGCGACCGGCTTCGTCGGCGGCCACCTCGTCCGCCATCTCACCGCCCGGGGCGACGAGGTGACCGCGCTGGTGCGCGGCGGCCGCGCCGTCCCCGGTGCCCACAGCGCCCCCGGTGACCTCGCCACCGGCGTGGGACTGGCCGCCGCGCTGCGCGGCGTGGACCGCGTCATCCACCTCGCCGGGGTCACGAAGGCCACCGACCCGCGCGCCTACGCGGCCGTCAACGCCGCCGGCACCCGGCGGCTGTGTGAGGCCGCCGCGGCCCTGCCCGTACCGCCCCGCCTCGTCTACTGCTCGTCGCTGGCCGCCTCCGGACCCGGCCGGCGGCGCCACGAGGACCAGCCACCGGAGCCGGTCTCCGCGTACGGGCGCAGCAAGCTCGGCGGGGAGTGGGCGGTTCGGGACGCGGCGGACCGGCTGCCGGCCGTCGTGGTCCGGCCGCCGATCGTGTACGGCCCCGGCGACCGGGAGTTCCTGCCGCGGCTGGTGGCGGCGGTGCGCACCGGGGTGCTGCCGGCGGTGGGCCGGCCCGGCCCGCGGCACTACTCGCTGATCCACGTCGACGACCTGTGCCGGGCCCTGATCACCGCTGCAGACCCCGGCACCACCGATGTGGGCACGTACCACGTCTGCGACGGCACCGAGCACCGCTGGGAGGACATCGGCGCCGCCGTCGCCGGCACGCTCGGACGCCGTGCGCCCCGGGTGGTCCACATCCCCGGGCCGCTGGCGATGACCGTGGCGCGGCTCTTCGGCCGCTCGTCGGCGCTCAATCCCGACAAGGTCGCCGAGGCGCTGCACCCCGCGTGGACCTGCGCCCCCGGCGGCCGGCTGCCGTACCGCCCCGCCGTCGCGCTCCCCGAGGGGCTGCGCGGCGCCCTGAGCCGCTGACCGAAGCCGTGACCCGGCCCTGTGAGGAAGGGGGGACCACCCCATGCACCGCCGACTGTCCCCGTACGAACGCGTCATCTGGGCCGCGGGTGAGCGGCTCCCCGTCAACATCGCCGCCGTCGCCCGGGTCGAGGGCCGTACGACGCCCGACCGCGTCAGGGCGGCCGTGGCGGCCCTCCGGCGCCGCCATCCCCTGCTCGGCGTCCGCATCGCCGACCCGGGGCCGTGGCAGGGGCGGCTCACCACGAACGGGGTCCCGGACCCCGAGGTGCGGGTGGTCCGGGGCGCGGACCCCGATGGCGGCTGGTCCGCCGTGGTGGAGGAGGAGCTGCCGCGCCCCTTCGACACCCCCACGGGCCCCCTCGCCCGCTTCGTCCTCGTCGACGCGGGCGACGCCTTCGACCTCGTCACCGTGTACCACCACCTCGTGGCCGACGCCGTCTCCGCGGGCATCGTCATGCGCGACCTCCTGACCCACCTGGCCGGGCCGGACCCGGCCGGCGCGCCCGTACCCGGACCGGCGGGGCCCACCGGCACGCGGCGGCACGCGGCGGCGGACGAGGCCGCAGGGGACCCGGTACCCGTGCTCGCGGCGCCGGCCGACGAACTCATCCCCGGCCCGCGTGCGCGTCCCGCCGACCTCCTCAGGACCGCCCGGGCCCTGGGCGGCCCCGTGCGGGCGCCGTACCCCCGGGACGGGCGGCTCGCGTACACCGCCTGGTCGCTGGAGCGCGAGGAGACGGCGCTGCTGCTCAAGCGGTGCCGCGACCACGGCGCGACACTGCAGGCGGCGCTGTGCGCGGCGTTCGCGCGGGCCGCCGCACCCGGCCGCCCCGCGCGGATCGCGGTCGCCGCGGACCTGCGCCGGGTGCTCGAACCGCCGCCCGGCGAGGCCATGGGCCTGTACGCGGCGAGCTTCGTCGTGCCGGTGGACGGCGGGGCCGCCGACCTGTGGGCGGCCGCCCGCGACGCGCGGGCCGGCATCCATGCCCGGCTCACCGCTGAGGAGCTGTGGCCCCTCGTGCGCGTGTTCCGCCTGGCGTCGCTCCTGCCGCACCGCGCGGTCGGGGCCCTCCTGCGGCGCGGCGAGTCGCGCGGCCCCCGGTTCGACGTGTCCGTCAGCAACACGCGCCTGGACCTCCCCGAGGAGTACGGGCCGCTGCGGCTGAGCGCGGTGTACGGCGCCGCGCACACGAGCCTGTCGGGAGCGCCCCTGGTGATCGTGGTCGGTCTCGGCGGCCGACTCTTCCTCAGCGTGACGTCCACCGCCGGCGAGGAGGCCACGGACCTGTGCCGGCGCGCCATGGACCACCTCCTGTCCGCGCGGTGAGGGCCCCGACGGATACCCACGGGCTCAGCGGGTATCGGAAGGGCGTGGCACGCACCGTAGGAGTCGAAGAAGAGCTTCTCCTGGTGGACGCGCGGACCGCCGAACCGCGCGCGGTCGCGGATGCGGTGCTGGACGGCGGCCCATGGTCCCGGGAACTGGTGGCCGAGCTGCAGCAGCAGCAGCTCGAACTGAACAGCTCTCCCTGCGTCACCCTGGACCAGCTGCGGGAGGAGCTGCGCGCGTGGCGCTGCCGGGCGGCCGGACTGGCCCGCTCGCAGGGGGTCGCGGTGGCGGCGCTGGGCACCTCCCCGGTATCGGTGTCGCCGCGGCTCACCCCTCGGGGCCGCTACCGCAGGATGGCCCAGTCCTTCGGCCTCACCGCGCAGGAGACCCTGACCTGCGGCTGCCACGTCCATGTGGGGGTGGATTCGGACGAGGAGGGCGTGGCCGTCATCGACCGCATCCGCCCCTGGCTGCCGCCGCTGCTGGCGCTCAGCTCCAATTCACCGCTGTGGCAGGGTGCCGACACCGGGTACGCGAGCTACCGCTACCAGGTCTTCGGCCGGTGGCCCACCGCCGGCCCGACCAGCGGCTTCGGCTCGGCCGAGGCGTACCACGGAGCGGTGGCCCGGCTCCTGGCCACCGGCATCCTGCTCGACCAGGGCATGGTCTACTTCGACGCCCGGCTGTCGGCGAAGTTCCCGACGGTGGAGGTACGGGTCTGCGACGTGTGCCCGGACTACCAGGACGCGGTCGTGCTGGCCGCCCTGGTGCGAGGCCTGGTCGAGACCGCCGCCCGGGACTGGGCGGACGGCCGTCCCGCCCCCGCCGACGACGTCGCGCTGCTGCGGCTCGCCTCCTGGCGGGCCAGCCGCTTCGGGCTGGACGGCGCGCTGCTCGATCCGCGCACCTTCCGCCCGGCGAGCGCCCATGACGTGATCGAGACGCTGGTCGGCCACGTCGAGGGCGCCCTGAAGGACGCGGGCGACCTCTACACCGTCCGGGCCGGCGTGGACCGGCTGACGTCCCACGGCTCCGGTGCCCGCTGGCAGCGGGAGGTCTACGCGGACGGCGGGGCCGCCGCCGTCCTGCGGGAGGCCGTCACCCGTACCGAGGCCTGACCCTGCCGGTCGCGCCTCGCGCCTCGCGGCTCGCGGCCGCCCCGCCCCGCCGGTGGGCCTGCAGTCCAAGGGGAGCGGCACGTCGGCACACGCCCGCAGCCACGGCTCCCCCCAGGGCGACCCGGTCTCCAGCACCCTCGCCCGACGCCGAACAGGCGGTCCCCGGCAAGCCGGCGGACCGGCCCCAAGGCGCGCGCCGCATCGGCACACGCCCACAGCCACGGCTCCCGCCCGAGCGACCCGGCTTCCGACGCCCCACCCACGCGAGCAGACAGTCCCTGACAAGCCCGTGGACGCACCCGAAGGCGAGCCCGCCGCGGGTGGCGGTCTCCGCGGCGGACGCCTCCGAGGCGCCGCGGTCGGCGGGGCGGACCGGCCGACGTCCTGCCCGCCACAGGGGCCGGGCGAGGCGGACCGGCCACGCGCTGCGCGCTATCCTGCCGCGACGCACACGTCGGGGGATCGGGGGCGGCTGATGGCGGACGCGCGCGCCGCGGTGCACCGCATGCTCGCTCGCTTCGGGCTGGCGGAGCCGCCCGACACCGCCCGCCTGGTCGCCGACGCCGGTACGACGCCCGAGAGCCTGCTGACGACGGCCGAGCATCTGTTACGGGCCTCCTGGCACGACGGGGGCCGGGCCCCGGCCGCCGCCGCCCTCGCGCTGATGATCCTCGCCCTGGACACCGCGCACGGCGACCATCCGCTGCGCGCCCGGCTCGTCCTGCATCTGCAGCTCGCCGACCGCACCCTGTCGCACCTGTACGGCGACTTCCGTACCGCGTCCGAGGTCCGCCACCACCTGGCCGCGCAGACCCAGCACCGCTCCCCGGACGACCTCGTCGCCATAGCCGCCACCTACCCGGCCGGCCCAGCCCAGCAGCCGTTCCGGCCCGCCGACCCCGCGGAGGACAGGGTGGCGGACCTGCTGGCGACCCTGCCGCCGGACGACCTCAGCCGTCCGGGGCTGCTGGCCCGGCTCGCGCACTCCGCCCTGATCCGCTACGAGTCCGGGGCCACCGACGAACTGCCGGCGCTGTGGCCGCGCGCCCGGGCGGCCTTCGAGGCGGTCACCGCCGAGCACGTCGACGCCCCGGACGCCGGCCGGGTGGCCGTGCTCGCCGGCATCGCCTGGCTACGGGCCCACCCGCAGGACCGGGCGGCGGTGGACATCGCCGTCCGGGGCGGGCGGCTGGCGCTGGCCGCGGCGAGCGGGCGCGCCACGGCGGCGCTCCGGGACCGGCACGAGCTGCGCACCGTCCGCTTCGCGCTGTCGGCCGCGCTGATGTGCACGCTGCCCTGGGCGCCGAGCCGCGCGACGATCGACGAGGCGATGGGCCACCTGGAGGCGTTCCGGGCGGAGGGACTGCCGGACGACAACGGCGTCTACGAGGTCAACATGGCCTCGCTGCTGGCCGCCCGCGCGGTCGTCGACTGGGAGGTCGCGGACGCCGCCGAGGCCGAGCGGATGCTGCGCGCGCTCATGGAACGGCTGCCGCCCGGTCATCCGCTGCTGCCGCACATCGCCCGGAAGGCGGCCGGAGTGGGCGAACTACGCGGCAAGATGCGGCTCTTCCCGCGAGCCCTCGGCTCGATGGCGACCCGGTTCCTGCCGATGGCGGTGCGGTTCGCGCCCGCGCTGCCGCCGGTGCAGTTCCGGACGGCCATGCCGCCGGAGGGCTTCCGTACGGAACCTGGCCGTGCGCCGGGCCCGGGACCGGAGCCCGACCCGGTCCCGGCACCGATCGTGGAACCGGCCGTGGAACCTGTCGTGGTCCCGGTGCCCGCGCCGGGGCCGGACGCCGGCGGGCACGAGGCGCACGAGGCGCACGAGGCGCCCGCGCCCTTCACCGCCGCCTTCCCCGTCCCGCAGGAGATGCGGGCCCTGGTCGAGGCCTTGGCCAAGGGTCCGGGCACACCCCAGGGCATGGACCCCGCCTTCGTCGCCGACGCCGAACGGCAGTTGCGCGAGGCACTGGAGCGGACCGGTCCCGGCACCCCCGAGCGCGCCCGGACGGCCGGCCTGCTGATGGCGGTCATCGCGATGCGCTACATGACGGACCAGGACGCAGCCGTGATCGACGAGGCGGCCGCGCTCGGTGACCGCGTCCTGGCCGAGCTGCCCCACGGCACCCGCGAGCACGCCCTTCTCGTCCTCACCTCGGCACCCTGGCAGCACATGCGGGCGGTGCTCGGCATGGACGCCGACGGACTGCGCACCTGCTGCCGGGAGTTGCGCGCCGCCCTCGACCGGCTGCCCGAGGACGCCCCGGAACGCGCTGCCGGCGAGGTCGAGTACGCCAACGCGCTCACCAACCTCGCCGGGCTCACCCAGGATCGCGTCCTGGCCGCAGAGGCACGCCGGCGGATCGCCGACGCCTCGCGGCGCGTGGAGCGGGCCCCGGGCATGTCGGACCTGCTCGGAGGGATGGTGACCTCCTACGGCCACTGGGCCGACTACACCGACGCGACGGTGCGCGGGGACCCGCAGGCGGCACGGGCGGCCGAGGTCGCCTTCGCGGCGGAACCCGCGGGCGAGATGCCGGCGCTGAAGTTCGAGATCGCGCGCATCGCCATGGCCGACGCTCTGGAGCACCGCGGCTGGGCGGCCGCCGCCGACGCCGCGCAACGCGCCCTGGAGACCCTGCCGTCGGTGGCCTCCCGCGCTCTGACGCGCGACGACCGGCGGGCCTTCGTCAGCGGCGCGCTGCTCGGCCGCCGCTACCCCATCGCCCACCTCCAGGTGGACGGCGGCGACCCCGCGGGCGCGGGCCGGCCCGATCCCCTGACCGGTACCAGCCTCGGCCGCACCGGCTGTGCGGCGGCGCTCGCCGCCGGGCGCCCCGCCCAGGCCCTGGCGCTGCTGGAACAGGGCCGCGCGGTCCTGATGGGCCAGGACCTGGAGGCCCGCACCGACCTGACCGCGCTCGCCGCGGCGCACCCGATGCTGGCCCGGGAGTTCTCGGCCCTGGCGGCGCGGATGCGGCGGGCCGAGTCGGGCGACGACATCATGGAGCGGCACATCGCGGCCGCCGAGTGGGAGGCGCTGCTGATGCGCCTCCGCGGCAGGGCCGGATTCGAGCGCTTCCTGATGCCGCCCACGGAGGAGGAGATGCGGGCCGTGGCCGCGGAGGGCCCGATCGTCGCGGTCAACGTGGACAGACTGCGGTGCGACGCCATCGTCGTCACGACGGAGCGGATCTTCTCCGTGCCGCTGCGGGAATTGACGGAGGGCCGGATCGCCCTGCGGGCGCAGGAGTTCCTGGCGGCGGTGAACCTGCCCCGTGGGGCGCCCCGCGAGGAGCACGACCGCGCCCGTGAGGTCGTCCTGGACACCTTCGCCTGGCTCTGGCGCACGGTGGCCGAACCGGTCCTCGGCGCCCTCGGCCTCACCCGGCCGCTCCCCGAGGACGCCCCCGCCTCCGGCATGCCGCGGCTGTGGTGGTCCGCCTCGGGTCCGCTGGCCTACCTGCCGCTGCACGCCGCCGGACTGCAGCGCAAGCACCAACTGCGCGACGGCCGCACCGTCCTGGACCGCGTCGCCTCCTCCTACACCCCCACTCTCCGCGCCCTGCGGCACGCCCGCCGGGCCGCCTCCGGCCGCACCGGCGGGCGGCTGCTCGCCGTCGGCCAGCCCACCGGCAGGGCGGGCGCGGCGGGCGCCTCCGCCCGGGAGATCGCCGCGATCGCGGACGCGCTGGGCGGCGTACGCGGGCTCGAGGGCGAGACGGCCACACCGGAACGCGTCCTGTCGGCAATGCGCACCGCCCGCTGGGTGCACTTCGCCTGCCACGGCGTCAGCGACACGGAGAACCCGTCCGACAGCCACCTCGTGCTGCACGGCGGGCCCCTGAGCGTCGGGGACGTCTCCCGGCAGGAACTGCTCTACGCCGAACTCGCGGTACTGCTCGCCTGCCACACCGCGCACAGCGGGCAACTGCCCGACGAGGCGGTCCATCTCGCGTCCGCCTTCCAGACCGCCGGTTACCCGCAGGTCGTCGGCGCCCTCTGGGAGGCCGACGACACCGCCTCCGCGCTCTTCGCCGCCCGCCTCTACGCCGCGATCCGCGCCCCCGTCCCCGGCGCGGTCGCCCCCGCGGACGCGGGACGCGCCCTCAACCACGTCACCCGCGCCCTCCGCACCCGCTACGCCCGCTCCCCCGCGGCCTGGGCCCCCTTCGTCCACATCGGCCGCTGAGCCCCGTGCCGCAGCCATCACCACTGTGGCCGGTGGCCGCGACCGGCCGAGGGCGGACGGAAGAGTCACTCGCCCTTGAGCAGGCCGGCGAGGTCGGGGTGCACACGTCCCGGATCGATGGTGGTGATCTCGTACGTGGCCACGCCCGAGGTCACCAGCGGGTCCTCGGCGGCGATCCGCTCGATCGCCCGGCGATCCACCCCGCGGGCGATGATCGCGCCGCCCTCCGTCGAGGGCACCGTCTGCCCGGAGACCAGGAAGGTACCGGCACGGTGATGATGTTCCAGGTGATCGACGTGGGCCGCGACGAACGGCCCCGCGTCCTCTTCCGATCCGGTGTAGGTCAGGAGCAGCAGGTGCAGCATTCCCGTCCGATCTCCTCGGCGGGCCAGGCGGACCGGCACATCATGGCAGAGCCCGGTCCACTGCCGGCGGCGGTGCGTCGGTGCCGCAGTGCCGCGCGGTCACCGCTGCCGGCGCAGCACCATGTCGAGCTCCAGCCAGGCCGCCGTCGGGACCGGGCCGGGCGGGACGGGTAGGCCCATCGCACGGGCGACCGAGCGCAGGCGCAGGTCGACGAGGGCGTCGACGAGGTCCGCGAGGGCGAAGAGCCGTTCGCGGCCCAGCCACCAGGCGGCGAGGACGACCACGACACCGACGACGAGTGCGGGCCACCACGACGTGGCGCAGGCCAGCGCCGCGTACAGCAGACCCCACCCGCACAGCCGGGCGGACGCCTCGAAGGCACCGGCCGCCTCGCGGACCTCCCTTCGGTCGGCCTCCGCGGCCGCCAGCCACAGGCGGGGCCAGACCACCGCGAAGGGCACCGCGTAGTACTCGCCGACGCGGTGCTCGAGGGCGTGCATCCGGTCGCCCATGCGCGTGGGACGGGCCGGGGGCAGCGGCGCGATGCGGTCCCGTCGTGCCTCGGCGGCGCGGGCGGCGGTCAGTTCGTCCTCGCCGCCGCCGTGTTCGTGGCGTCGCAGGTGCGCCGCGACGTCCGCGTCGGCGCGCTCGCGGCGGGCGCGGCGCCGGCGGACGAGCCGCGCGCCCGCCCCACCGGGCCAGGGCCCGAGCCAGAGCACCTGGACGGCCCGCGCGAGGACCTGCACCACCAGGCCCGGCACGACGGCGAGCAGCAGCACGGCCACCAGCGCCAGGAAGAGCGCCGCGCCCCCGTGGGCGTCCGTCCAGTCCGCGTAGCGCTCGACCTCGCGCAGCAGGCGGCCCACGTCGAACGGCCGCCCGCCGCCCAGCACATGGGCGGCCCAGGCGGCGCCGAGGAAGAGCGAGCCGGGCAGGGCCAGCAGGGAGACCCAGCGCTCGGCGAGCTTGCCGCCGAGCTCGTCCAGCAGTCCGGCCACCGCCCTAGCACCCGCCTTCCGGACCTGAGTCGCGCAGCGCCGTCCGGCACTCGCCTCCGCCACGTTGCCGCCGAACGCCGTCGCCCCAACCGCCCCGACCCGCACGCAGCGGTCGCCGCTCCTTCCCCCGCAGGGATCCTGAAGGACGGGCCCTCAGTACCGCACGCGCCGCAGGTCGGTGTCCCAGACCGCGCAGTGCGGGGCGGAGACGGACCCGGTGGGGTCCTCGCTGCGCGCGCAGACCCCGCGCGGGCAGCGGTAGCGCAGGATGCCGCCGCCCCCGCCGGCCAGGCCGGGAAGCTGGGGGTAGCCGCCCCACTGCACGCGGCCGTCGTTGATCCGGACGCCGAGCCGGAACGCGAGGTCGCTGATCGCCAGCAGGTCCCCGGTGCCTTGCCGTACGGCCTCCGCGACGGCCTCCACCTCGGCGGCATCCCCCGGATCGCCGAGCGCTTCACGCCGCAGTTCCGGGAGCGCCTCGCAGAAGGCCATGACGTAGTCCTCGTCCACCGGCCCAGCCTACTGATCTGCGATCATTGCCGTATGGCGTTCACCGAAGAGCTCGCGCGGGCCGTGCTCGCGGCGGACGGACAGGACGGCGCGAAGCTGATCGCGCTCGGTGAGAACGCGGTGTTCGAGCTCGCGGACGGCGTGACCGTCGCGAAGGTCGGCCGCGGTCCCGAACTGCTGGAGCGGGCGGCCCGCGAAGTGCGCACGGCGTCCTGGCTCGCCGCCCACGGCGTCCCGGCGGTACGGGCGGCGGCGCCCGAGGCCCGGCTGGTCGAAGGGCACCCGGTGACGTACTGGGAGCGGCTGCCGGACACCGTGCGGCCCGCGGAGCCCGCCGACCTCGCCGCGCTGCTGCGGCTCGTGCACGCCCTGCCCGAGCCGGACTTCGCCCTGCCGCGCCGCGACCTGCTGGACGGCGTCGAGCGGTGGCTGCGGCTGGCCGGCACGGCGGTCGACCCCGCTGACGCCGCCTATCTGCGTGAGCGGAGGGACGGTTTCGCCGCGGCGGCCGCCGCGCTGACCCCGCGCCTCGCCCCGGGACCGATCCACGGGGACGCCCTGCCGCGCAACGTCCACGTCGGCGCGGACGGCCCGGTCCTGGTCGACCTGGAGACCTTCTCCGGCGACCTGCGCGAGCACGACCTGGTCGTCATGGCGCTCAGCCGGGACCGCTACGGCCTCGACCCCGCCGCCTACGACGCCTTCACCGCCGCCTACGGCTGGGACGTGCGCGAGTGGGAGGGCTGCGCGGTGCTGCGCGGTGCGCGGGAGACCGCCAGTTGCGCCTGGGTGGCACAGCACGCGCCGGGGAATCCGGCGGCGCTCGCCGAGTTCCGCCGGCGCGTGGCCTCTCTGCGGGACGGCGATCCGTCGGTGCGCTGGTATCCCTTCTGAACCCGTCGCGCCGCCCCGGCTGGGAGGATGGGGCGCTCCTCCGGCCAAGGCGGTGTGCGTGCCGGATCCGTTGGTCGTTCGCCGTGTCCTCGGCGACCGTCCCTTCGCCGGGATCGGCGAGCCGGCCGTCGCCGCGGCGGACCCGCGTCTCGGATGCGTGGTCGTGGGCGGGGACATGGGACGGAGCCCGTGGCCCCAATCGGGACGGCCCCCGATCGACCGGTGGCCGCAGTACCGCGTCGGTGTCTACGACGCGGAGGACCTGCGCCGCCGGCACGTGCACGACTGCCGCCGGCCGGTGAACTCGGTCGCCTTCCGGTCCGGGGAGGTCGTGGCGCTCGACGCGCGGACCGGCAGGCCGCGCCGGCGGCACCGGCTGCGTGTCGACGGGCAGGTAGTGGTGCCCCTGTCGCTCACGTCGGCCGGTGCCGGCAGGCTGCTGGTCGGCACGGTGGACGGGCGGGTCCTCGACTGCGCGGCGACCGCGCCGGCGAGCCCCGCGGTCACCTCGGCCGGGGGATGACCGGCCAGGCCCGCTCGACGACGGCCGCCGGGTCGGCGGTGCGCCGCAGATACGCCTGCAGGGAGGCCGACTGTTCCGCCGCCGCGCGGACCTGAAGGTCGTGCAGGTCCGTGAGCGGCATCAGGCCGACGGGCCGGTGCCGCTCCGCCATGCTGCGCACCACACGGGCCGCGGCCAGCGCGTCCGCCCTCGCGTCGTGCGCTCCCTCCAGCGGCACCCCGTAGTGGGCGCACAGCGCCTGCAGGGCCCGCCTGCCCTTGCGGTACTTGTCGACGTGCTTGTCGATGACCAGCGGGTCGATGACCGGTGAGGGCCCGCTCCCGAGCCGCTCGCTGACCGACGCGACGCCGTGCCGCCGGCACTCGCGGTCCAGCAGCGACAGGTCGTAGCGCGCGTTCATCACCACCAGCGGTGTGCCCGAGCGCAGCACCTCGGCGACGGCGTGGGCGATCTCCTCGACCGCCGAGCCCGCCGGGAGCCCGTGCGCGCGGGCGTGGGCGGTCGAGATGCCGTGGATCGCGGACGCCTGCTCGGGTATCGCCACCCCCGGGTCGAGCAGCCACGTCCGCTCCTCCGAGACGGCCCCGTCCGCCTCCAGCCGCACGACGGCGGCGGTGACGATGTGGTCGGTCTCGACGTCGGTGCCGGTGGTCTCCAGGTCGAAGGCGACCAGCGGGCCGCTGATCCAGCTCATCGCGCGGCCCCCGTGCCGGCGGCGAGGGCGCCGCCCGCGCCGCGCCTGCGGCTGCCTGCCGCCCCCCGTCCGCAACCGGCCTGCCATGCCCGGCGTCGTCCCCTGCCCATTGGCGTACGTCCTTCCCGCGGTTCCCCCGTGTTCCGCTCCATCATCCCGCGCGCCACTGACACTCCTCCGGCCGGGCTGTGCGACCGCCCGGTTCAGGGCGGGCCTGCGGTCCGGCGGGCCGTCAGGAGACCGGACGGGAGTCGGCCCAGACGCCCTCGAACTCCTCGCGGTAGATCTCGAACAGCCCGTGCTCGGCCTCGGGGACCTCGTCGGCCCTGGTCTGCACGAGCTGGCGCGGTCCGCCGCGCAGGATGAGGACCGGGGCCTCCATGCCGCGCGCCTTGCGCAGGTAGGGCTGGACGACCGCGAGGCCGTCCGAGGTGTCCCCGTCCACGAGGTAGGCGGTGAAGCGCGGGGTCTCGTCGAAGACCCGGATCTCGAAGGCGGCGGTGTCCCGCAGCCGCGCCCGCACCCGGCGCATGTGCATGATGTTCATCTCGACCGAGCGGCTCAGTTCCCCGCGGCCGAGGCCGAGTTCGCGCTCGCGCCGGCGGACGGCGCTGCTCGCCGGGTTGAGGAAGAGCAGCCGCACGCGGCACCCGGACTCCGCGAGCCGCACCAGCCGCTTGCCCGAATAGTTCTGTACGAGCAGATTGAGGCCGATGCCCACGGCGTCGAGGCGGCGCGCGGTCCCGAAGAGGTCCTCCGCGGGAAGCTGCCGCTGCAGTCGCACGCGGTCAGGGTAGACGCCGACGACATCGGCGTAGCGGTCGGCGACGAGCTCCTCGACGGCGTCCACGGGCAGCCGCTCGGCGGACGGGTAGCCGGGCCCGGAGCCGAGCATGTCCAGCAGCCGGGCGGCGGCCCGCTCGGCCTGGTCCAGGACGGTGCGGGACAGGGCGCGGTTGCGGGAGACGACGTGCCGGGCCACCTCAAGCTCGTCCAGGGCGAGTTCGAGCTCCCGGCGGTCGTCCAGATAGGGCTCGAAGCACGGCCAGTGCTGGATGACGAGCTCGCGCAGTTGCGGCAGGGTCAGGAAGCTGAGGATGTTGTCGTCGGCGGGGTCGAGCAGGAAACCCTTGCGGCGGCTGACCTCGCGGACGGCGGCGGCCCGCTGCACCCACTCGTGACCGGCGGGCCCCGCGGCCGCGACCACCCACTCGTCGCCGTGCACGGGCTCGTAGATCGGGCGCAGCACGGCGTTCACGACGGCGCGCAGCCGCTGCTCGACGAGGTTGAGCCACACGTATGCCCGGCCGGCGCGCCGGGCGCGGGTACGCACCTCGGCCCACTCGTCGGCGCCCCAGTCCAGTTCCGCTCCGATCTCCAACGGCAGTGCGAGGGAGGCGGTGCCGGTGGTTCCCTCGCCGATGCCGCCGCCCGGGTCCCCCTGATCACCACCACCGGGGAGCACCAGACCTCCCGACATCACGACTGCACCCGCCTTCCCGCCCCCGTCCACGATCAAGGAAGGGTACTGCGGGGCGGGAGGCGGTGCAGCCGTAACGACGCTACTTCACCACATGCTTACCGGGTTTGCCGGGCAACGCCGTTAGTGACCCTGCCCGTTGTGGCCCGAGAGGTCGTCCGGGGTGAGCGGGCTCATCGCGGTCACGTCGCGCGGCGCGAGCTGGAAACCCTGCCAGTGGATCGGCATGGGGCTCTGGTCCTCGTCGCGGGGGATGTGGTGGAAGCCGACGTTGACCCACACGACCGGGTGCTTCAGTGCCTCCCCGTCCGCCCACTTGTCGACCGAGGTGCCCCGGCCGTTGCAGGCCGGGTCGCTGTTCCCGCTGGCCAGCTGCTCGCAGGCGCGGTACTGGGTGAAGTACACGTCCTTCGAGGTGTAGGCGTGGGCGTCGTAGTGGTCGGAGTGCTGCTGGACCAGCTCCCAGGAACGCGGGTGCTGGTCGGCGTTCTTGCCGGCCGTGGAGACCACGCGCCACCAGCGGCGCAGCGCTGAGGAGGCGGCCAGCTCCTTGGTCACCGGGGTCCTGGTGGTCTTCAGGATGGCGGAGCCGGAGCCCTGGCCGGCCTTCTTGGTGTCGAACTGCTCGACCTTGGCCTGCGTGGAGCCGTCCAGGCCGAAGTTCAGCCGCCAGAAGACCGAGTGGTAGTGGCTGGTGGAGTGGTCGTGGTTGCCCCGGCCGATGGGCCAGCCGGTGCCCTCCCCGCTGTAGTCGCCGGGCGACAGGTCGCCGGTGGCGCCCATCTTGGCGGTGATGGTGCCGTCGTCGGAGAAGTTCCACTGGGTGATGTACTCGTACCAGCCGAGCTGGGAGACGGAGAAGACCACCAGGTCGCTGCCCTGCTTGGTGTACTTCTTGGCGTTGCCCTGGTCGTCGTAGACGTCGCTGCGGTAGGCGTAGCCGTGCGGGGCGGTGGTGGTGCACAGCGCCTTGACGTTCCGCTGCTGCTGCGGGATGTAGGCGGAGCTGATCGTCCCGCCCGGGCACTCCTCGGGCCCGATGTCGATCGCGGTGTTGCCGAAACCGATGTCGGACAGGTCGTTGTACTCGGTCCGACCCGAGTCGTACGGGACGTTGACCTGCGCGAGCGTGGCCGAGGTCAGCACCTTGAGCGGCTGCGGTTCCTTCTTCGGCTTGTACGCGATCTTCTCCAGGACCAGGCCCTTGGTTCCGCTCATCCGCCAGCACATGCTCCAGCCGGTGCCGTTCGGCAGGGTCTTGGTGATGGCGGTGGCGGTGCCGCAGTCCACCGCCGCCGCGGTGCCGGCCCGGGGGGCCGCGCCGGCCTCGCCGGCCGTGGAGCCCGCGAAGAGCGCGGGCAGGAGCAGGAGCGCCGAGGCCGTACCGAGGGCCCGGCGCACGTTCGGGGTGCGCATGGTTGCTGGGTCTCCGCTCTTAGTGGACTCGGCCGACGGTGCGATCGCTGAGGTCGACGACCAGATTGGTCGTATCGATCCACGGCCCGTCCTTCACCTGCGTGAACAGCCGTACGCATCGATGCGTGCCGCATTTGCCCAAACCGGCCGGGGCGGACTGCTCCGAGGTGTTGAACGAGATGCCGCGCAGCCGCAGCTGGTCGGGCGAGGTGAGCTCCCGGCCCTTCGTGGCGGCCTTGAAGTCGGCGCGGAGGCCCTTGCCGAGGGCGTCCTGGATCAGCAGCGCCGCCGCTTCCCGCGTCTCGTCGTTCGAGGGCGGCGGCTGCATGCCGGTGGCGGTGTCGGTGTGCTCGACGGTGCCGGCGGTGAGGTTGACGGTCTTCTTCACGAGCCGGTCGTGCCCGTAGTCGTAGAAGAGCACCTCGACCCGGCGGGCCTCGTCCGCGGACGCCCCAGAGGCGTCGGCCGGTTCGGCGAGGTCGGTGTCGAGGTACTCCGGCCCGCGCCCCCCGTCCACGTTCTCCGCGCTGCGCAGCGCGTCGCGCTGCAGGGCTATGGACTTCGCCCGGTCGACCTCGGCCTTGGTCAGAGGCCCGCGACCGGTCTGCTGCCCGCCCTGGGGCGCGTCGTCCTCGGTCACTCCGCCGCTGCCCGTGTCCTGCCGCCCCGGCGCTCCGGACGCGGCGGCGGGGCCGCCCGTCGTGGAGTGGTCGTCGCCGGAGGCGTCACGCGGCAGGGTGACGGCGATCATCACCGCCGTGGCGGCGACGGCGACGCCGCCACCCCACAGGGCGCGCGTGAGACCGCGCCCGACTCCTTCCCTTCGCAGTAAGGAGCGACTTTCCCCCTGATCTGTCACGTATGTCTCCCCTGTGTCGTACTGTCACTTGTTCTGACGGGATCAACACGACACAGGTTCCCCGAGGGCGGTGGATTCTTGCGGCAGGCAGGGGAATTGGGACACCCGTAACGGGGAAGAACTTGGCGATTCCATGCCCGGAGGGGTCCACTTGCGTGACGATGCCCTTTCGGCACCGATGTGGCCGGGGTGCGGCCTACCGGCGCCCGGCGAAGAAGTGGAAGAGTCGACGACATGCAGGTCTGGCCGGGTCAGGCATACCCCCTCGGCGCCACGTACGACGGCGCCGGCACCAACTTCGCGGTCTTCTCGGAGGCCGCGGAGCGGATCGAGCTCTGTCTGCTGCAGGACGACGGCTCGGAGACCGCCGTCGAACTGCGCGAGGCGGACGCCTTCGTCCGCCACGCGTACGTCCCGGGCATCATGCCCGGTCAGCGGTACGGCTTCCGGGTCCACGGTCCCCACGAGCCGACCCGGGGGCACCGCTGCAACTCAGCGAAGCTGCTGCTCGACCCCTACGCGAAGGCGATAAGCGGCACGATCGACTGGGACGAGGCGGTCTACGGCTACCGCTTCGGGGAGCCCGAGTCCCGCAACGACCTGGACTCGGCGCCGCACACCATGACCTCGGTCGTGGTGAACCCGTACTTCGACTGGGCGGAGGACCGCAGCCCGCGCATCGACTACCACCGCACCGTCATCTACGAGGCCCACGTCAAGGGCCTGACGATGCTCCACCCGGAACTGCCGGAGGAGATCCGCGGCACGTATGCGGCGCTCGCGCACCCCGCGGTCATCTCGCACCTGGTGGAACTCGGCGTCACCACGCTGGAGCTGATGCCGGTGCACCAGTTCGTCCACGACCACCGGCTGGTGGACACGGGGATGCGCAACTACTGGGGCTACAACACGATCGGCTTCTTCGCCCCGCACAACGCCTACGCGTCGATGGGCGACCGCGGCCAGCAGGTGCTGGAGTTCAAGACGGCGGTACGGGAGCTGCACCGGGCCGGCATCGAGGTGATCCTCGACGTGGTCTACAACCACACCGCCGAGGGCAGCCACCTGGGGCCGACGCTGTGCTTCCGGGGCATCGACAACGCCTCGTACTACCGGCTGGCCGACGACCCGCGCTACTACACGGACACCACCGGCACGGGGAACTCACTGCTGATGCGCAGCCCCCACGTGCTGCAGATGATCATGGACTCGCTGCGCTACTGGGTCACCGAGATGCACGTCGACGGCTTCCGCTTCGACCTCGCGGCGACCCTGGCCCGGCAGTTCCACGAGGTGGACCGGCTGTCCTCGTTCTTCGACCTCGTGCAGCAGGACCCCGTGGTCAGCCAGGTGAAGCTGATCGCCGAACCCTGGGACGTCGGCGAGGGCGGCTACCAGGTGGGCAACTTCCCGCCCTTGTGGACCGAGTGGAACGGCAAGTTCCGCGACACCGTGCGCGACCTGTGGCGCGGTGAACCGGCCACACTGGCCGAGTTCGGCTCCCGGCTGACCGGCTCGTCCGACCTCTATCAGGACGACGGCCGCCGGCCGCTGGCCTCCATCAACTTCGTGACCTGCCACGACGGCTTCACGCTGCGCGACCTGGTGTCGTACAACGACAAGCACAACGAGGCCAACGGCGAGAACAACCGGGACGGTGAGAGCCACAACCGCTCGTGGAACTGCGGCGCCGAGGGCGAGACCGAGGACGAGGACGTGCTCGCCCTGCGGGAGCGCCAGATGCGCAACTTCATCGCCACCCTGATGCTCTCCCAGGGCGTGCCGATGATCGCCCACGGCGACGAGTTCGGCCGCACCCAGGAGGGCAACAACAACGCCTACTGCCAGGACAACGAGCTGTCCTGGGTTCCGTGGCCCAAGGAGGGCGACGCGGACACCGAGCGGCTGCACGAATTCACCCGCCAGATGGTGTGGCTCCGCCGCGACCACCCGGTCTTCCGGCGCCGCCGCTTCTTCCACGGGCGCCCCGTCGAGGGGACGCACGACGAGCTCTCGGACATCGCCTGGTTCACCCCTGAGGGTGAGGAGATGATCCAGGACGACTGGGAGGAGGCCCAGGCCAACGCCCTGGTGGTCTTCCTCAACGGCAGCGCCATCTCCGAGCCGGGGGACCGCGGGGAGCGGATCGGCGACGACTCCTTCCTGCTGATGTTCAACGCCTGGTACGAGCCGCTGGACTTCGTGGTGCCGGTCAACCACGGCAAGGAGTGGCAGGTGGTCGTCGACACCCAGCGCCCCGAGGGCGTGGCCCCTGGTTCGGGGCGCAAGGTGACCCAGGGCGACCGGCTGCGGCTGGCGGACCGGAGCATGGTGGTGCTGCAGCGCCCGGCGTAACCGGCCGCCCGATGTGATGGGCATACCGGTCGGCGGGGTAGTCACTCCTCCATGACAGAAAGCGCCGCGACCCCGCCGACCGCTGTCGTCCCCTCCGTGCCGAGCGCGACCTACCGGCTGCAGCTCCAGCCCGACTTCCCGTTCGCCGCCGCCGAGGCCGTCGTCCCCCATCTGGCGGCGCTCGGCGTCTCCCACCTCCACCTCTCCCCCGTGCTGCAGTCCGTGCCCGGCTCCACCCACGGCTACGACGTCGTGGACCACACGCGGGTGCGCGAGGAACTGGGCGGCGAGAAGGGGCTGCGCTCGCTGGCGCGCACCGCCCGGGCGCACGGCCTCGGGCTCGTGCTGGACGTGGTGCCCAATCACATGGCCGTCCCCGCGCCGGAGTACCTGGCCCGGCCGCTGTGGGAGGTGCTGCGGGAGGGACCGGAGTCCCCGTACGCGCGCTGGTTCGACATCGACTGGGCGGCCCAGGGCGACCGGCTGCTGCTGCCGGTGCTGGGCGCCCCGCTGGAGGAGGTGCTCGACGACCTGCGCGTCGAGCGGGACCACGCCGCCGGGGAGCGGGTGCTGCGCTACCACGACCACGCCTTCCCGCTGCGGGCCGGCACCGAGGAGCTGCCGCTGCGCTCGCTGGTCGAGGCCCAGTGGTACCGGCTCGCCTGGTGGCGGCAGGCCCGCACCGAGCTGAACTACCGGCGCTTCTTCACCATCTCCGACCTCATCGCGGTCCGCGTCGAGGACGACGAGGTCTTCGCCGCCACCCACGCCACCCTGCTGCGCCTGCTGGACGAGGGCGTCGCCGACGGCCTGCGCGTCGACCACCCGGACGGCCTCGCCGACCCCGCCGGATACCTGCGGCGGCTCGCGGACGCCTCCGGGGGCCGGTGGACGGTCGTGGAGAAGATCCTCACCGGCGGCGAACGGCTCCCGGCCGGCTGGGCCTGCTCCGGCACCACCGGCTACGACGCACTCGACCGCCTGGACGGGCTGTTCACCGATCCGGCGGGCGCGGAGGAGATCACCCGCTTCTACCGCGGCTTCACCGGCGCCCCGGCCGACGCGGGAGGCGACTGGGCGGCGACCGTACGGGCCGCCGCGGACCGGATCGCGACGCACGACCTGGCCGCCGAGGTCGACCGGCTGACCCGCTCCGCCGTCCGCGCCACCGGGCTGGAGCCCGCCGCGCTGCGCGAGGCGATCGAGGCGACACTCGTACGGCTGCCGCGCTACCGCCCGTACGTCGTCCCCGGCGAGCCCGCGGGCGCGGAGGACACGGCGCTGCTGGAGGCCGCGACCGGCGCCACCGGGCATCCGGCGGCCGGGACGGTGTGCGACCTGGCCCTGGGACGCCTCAAGGGCGGCGGCGAGGCCGCCGCGGACTTCCCTGTGCGCTTCGCCCAGGTCTCCTCCGCGCTGCGCGCCAAGTCGGCCGAGGACACCGCCTTCTACCGCTACTACCCGCTGCTCTGCCTCAACGAGGTCGGCCGCGAACCCGACCGCCCCGCCGTCTCCCCGGAGGACTTCCACGCCTTCTGCGAGCGTCTGCGGCGCGACTGGCCGCTCACCGGGACCGTGCGCTCCACGCACGACACCAAGCGCAGCGCCGACGTGCGCGCCCGGCTCGCGGCGCTGACCGAGCTGCCGGGCGAGTGGGCCGACTGGGTGGGCGAGGTCTCGGGGAATCTGCGGGAGTACCTGGAACACCGCGGGATCCCGCTCCCCGAGCGTCATGTGGAGTACCAGGCCTGGCAGTACGCGGCGGTCTTCTGCGACGCCGGCGCGGCGGACCTCGTGGCCGGCACCATGCTCAAGGCGGAGCGCGAGGCGGGACTGCGCACCTCCTGGACCGACCAGCGGCCCGAGTACGAGCAGGAGCTGACCGGCTTCGTGCGCGAACTGGTCGGCGGACCGGCCGCCTTCGCCACGGAGCGCATCGACCGCGCCCTGCGCGGGCCCGAACGTGTCAACGCCCTCGGCGCGCACCTGGCGCACCTGACCATGCCGGGCGTGCCCGATGTGTACCAGGGCGACGAGGAGCGGCAGCTGCTGCTCGTCGACCCCGCCAACCGCAGGCCGTACGACCCGGGCGCCGCCGGTGACGCCCCCGGCGAGAAGCGGCGGGTGACCACGGCCGCGCTGCGGCTGCGCCGGGCCCGGCCGCAGTGGTTCACCGGCCCCGACGCCACGTACGAGCCGCTGTACGCGCGCGGTCCGTCCGGGGCCCACTGCGTGGCCTTCGTCCGCGGCGGGCGGGCGCTCACGGTGGTCACCCGGCTGTCCCGGCGGCTCGCGGACGCGGGCGGCTGGCGCGGCACGGAGCTGGTGCTGCCGGAGGGGGTCTGGACGGAGGTGCTGACGGGCCGTCCGTTCGAGGGCGTGGCACCCCTGGCGGAGCTCCTGGACCGGCTCCCGGTGGGCCTGCTGGTGCGCGACGTGGACGAGTGACACCCACTGCCCGCCGCACTCCCCCACCACGCCGTCCTATGACGTCGTCATGGATCCCGGCACCACGAGGGGTTGGCCGGGCGGCCGCCGGGCGCGCGATCCCCTGAGGGCGCCGCCCGTTGACGGTCCGTCAACCGCCGTCCGGCTCGCCGCTCCCTCGCTCACGGCGCACGACCGGCCGCGCTGTACGGTATGCGGCATGTATACCGATATTCCCTTCATCCCGCGTCTCGCCGGGGTACACCACGTCACGCTGCCCGTCAGCGATCCGGCCCGGTCGGAGGCGTGGTACGAGCGGGTCCTCGGCTACCACCGGATCGCGGAGTTCACGGAGGGCGGCGCCTTCGCCGGCATCGCGATGGCCCACCCCGGCGGCGGGCCCGTGCTGTGCCTGCGCCACGACCCCGCCCTCGCGGGGGCCGCCGCGGGCTTCGCGTGGTTCTCCCTCGGCGTTCCCGACCTCCCCGCGCTCGACGTGCTGGCCGCCCGCCTCGACGCGCTCGGCGAGCCGCACGGCGCCGTGGTCCGCACCGCCCGCGGCTGGCTCCTCCCGCTGCTGCGCGACCCGGACGGCCACGAGCTGCGCTTCGCCACCGTCGACGAGGGGCCGCCCCCCTGCCCCGGCCGGGTCCTGCCACTCGCGGCCGGCCGCGAGCCGGTGCCGCAGTCCCGTACCGCCTGAGGAGCACGGGCCGGATTGTCGGACCCCGCTGTTAGCGTCCTGCCATGGACGCCTCGGAAGCCCTGCTCACCCGCATCGAGAACGACCCGGTCGCGGCGGCACGCCTCGCCTGGCCCGGTGACTTCGACATCACCCGCCGCGACCCGGTCGAGGACGTGCGGCTGCCCTCGGGCCTCGCGCTGCGCCCCATAGCCGGCGACGGCGCGGGCGGCACGTTCTTCCTCTGCGGCGAGCCCGGCGACGCCGAGCGGCCGGTGGTCTTCGCGGACTCCGAGGGGCGGGCTGCGCTCATCGGCGCGGATCTGGCCGAGGCCGTCGAGCTGATCGTGTCCTGCCCGATGTGGTGGCGGGAGGTGTGCCCGGGGGGCTCTCCCGAGGAGCTGGACGCCGAGGTGCGCGCCGACCACCCGGAGCTGGACCGGGAGCGCGAGGAACTGGCGGCCACCCTCGGGCTGACACCCCCTCCGGTCGAGGAGGTCGTCGCCCGGCTGCGGAGGACGGCGGCGCGCACGGCGCCGGACTTCCTGCCGTATGTGGACGACGACGACCACGAACCGTACGAGCCGCTGTTCCGCACCTGAGATCGGGCCCGGAGCGGCCCGGCCTCACCCCGTGGTGAGGCGGAAGCTCATCGCGCCGAAGGTGACCTGGTCGCCGGGGCGGACGGCGGCGGAGCCCATGACGCGGCGGCCGTTGACCCAGGTGCCGTTCATCGAACCGAGGTCGCGCAGGACCCACAGCCCGCCCTCGTGGCTCAGCTCGGCGTGGAAACGCGACGTCGAGGAGTGGCTGAGCCGGAAGGTGCAGGAAAGGTCCCGGCCGATCCGCACCGGGAAGGGGGCGGGGGCGGGCAGCAGCAGGGGCGGCAGTTGCTGGACGGCCCAGGCGTGGCGCATGCGGGCGCGGAAGGCCGACGTCTTGGTGACCGCGCGGACGACGGAGCCCGCCATGCGGGCCCAACGCCCCTTCGCGGGCGGCAGGTCGGCGATGAGGGCGGCCAACTCGTCGGAGTGGCGTGCCTTGAGGACGAGTCCCATACGGCGCACGAAGGTGTCGTGCGACAGACGTCCGTCGACGGCGCCCTCGCGAAGTACCTCGATGGCGCGCTCGCGTTCGGCGTCGGTGGGCCGCGCCGGATGCGTCGGGAACTCGTAGGTCACCTGCGTGATTGTCGGGCCGGCAGGCCCGGGGTGTCCAGGAGATGCGTCTGCGGGGGCGCGCCGTTAATTGCGTGGACGCCGCCGAACGCGGATGGTTACGGTGATCGCACGCCCTTGACCCAGGAAGGAGGCGGCAGCCATGTACCCGTTCGTTGTCCCGCGCTCCCGCCCCGTTGTCCACAGGGCGTACTCCGTCTGACCGGGAGCGCTCCGCTCTCCCGTGAGGACATTCCCCTTCATGACTGATCTGGTCATCCGCCCGCTCACCGCGGGCGAATCGCACCTGTTCCACTCCCTGACCATCGAGGACGAGGGCCTGGTCGGCCGGTCCCTCATGGGTCACAGGTACTCCACGCTCGACGAGGGCGGCGAGTACCGCCCCGACTGGACCTGGGTGGCCCTCCGCGACGGCACCGTCGTCGCCCGCGCCGCCTGGTGGGCGGGGCCGGACGACGACGAGCCCGTGGCCCTGGACTGGTTCGACTTCACCGACGCCGACGCCGCCGTGCGACTGCTGCGCACGGCGCCGCTCAAGGCCGAGTACGAACTGCCGCTGCCGCCCGGCTGGCGGGAGCGGCGGGAGGTCCGCGAGGCCGCCCAGGCCCGCATCGACGCGGCGATCGTCTCCGGCATGGAGCTGCTCGTCGAGCGCTACCGCTACATCTGGACCCCCGAGTGCGGGATTCCCGAGCGCACCGGACGGCTGGAGTACCGGCCCGAGCCGGACGACGCCGTGATCCTGGACGTGCTGAAGCGCGTCGGGGTCGGCAGCCTCGACGCGCACACCCGCCGCACGGTGCGGCTGCAGGGCCCGGATGCGGCCGCCCGCGAGGAGCTGGAGTTCCTCAACTGGCTGCAGTCGCCGCGCGAATGGTGGCGTCTGGCGTACACCCCGGAGGGTGAGCTCGCCGGCATCCAGGTACCGGGACGCAACCCGAGTGCGTTCTGCGTCGGCTTCATCGGTGTCGTGCCGGAGCAGCGCGGCCACGGCTACGCCTACGACCTGCTGGTGGAGTGCACGCACGACCTGGCCGGACACGGCGCGGAGCGGATCGCCGCCGCCACCGACCAGGGCAACGCGCCGATGGCGGCGCACTTCGCCAAGGCGGGTTATCCGGTCGCCGGGGAGCGCGTCAACCTGGTGTGACCCCCGGACGGCGGTGCAGCATGGTGCCCATGCGCTTCGACGTGTGGGCACCGGACGCCGGTGAGGTGGAGGTACGGGTCGACGGCCGGGCTCACGACATGGGGCGCGATCCCGAACGCGAGGGCTGGTGGTACGCGGACGTGCCCGCCGGGCACGGCTCGCGCTACGCCTTCGCGCTCGACGAGGGCCCGCCGCGGCCCGACCCCCGCTCGCGCCGCCAGCCCGACGGGCCGGAGGGGGCGAGCGCGGTCGTCGACCACGACCGCTTCGAGTGGACCCACGAGTGGGCGGGCCGCCCGTTGCCGGGCGCGGTCCTCTACGAGCTGCACGTCGGCACCTTCACCTTCGCGGGCACCTTCGACGCGGCCGTCGAACACCTACCGTACCTGGCCGAGTTGGGCATCACGCACATCGAGCTGATGCCGGTCTGCCCGTTCCCCGGCACGCACGGCTGGGGGTACGAGGGCGTGTCCCTGTGGGCGGTGCACGAGCCCTACGGCGGCCCCGACGGGCTGAAGCGCTTCGTGGACGCCGCGCACGGCCACGGGCTCGGGGTGGTGCTGGACGTCGTCCACAACCACCTCGGCCCCTCGGGCAACCACCTCCCCGCCTTCGGCCCGTACTTCACCGACCGCCACCACACTCCGTGGGGCGACGCCGTCAACCTCGACGCGCCCGGCTCCGACGAGGTGCGCGACTTCCTGACCGGCAGCGCCCTGTCCTGGCTGCGCGACTACCGTCTCGACGGGCTGCGGCTCGACGCCGTCCACGCCCTCGTCGACACCCGCGCCACGCACCTGCTCGAGGAACTGTCCACCGCCGTCGACGCCCTGTCGGCCGCGGTCGGCCGCCCCCTCTTCCTGATCGCCGAGTCCGACCGCAACGACCCGCGCACCACCGACCCGCGCGAGGCCGGCGGCCTGGGCGTGCACGCCCAGTGGAACGACGACTTCCACCACGCCCTGCACACCGCGGTCACCGGCGAGTCGCAGGCCTACTACGCGGACTTCGCCGCCTCCCCGGTGACGGCCGTGGCCAAGGCACTGCGCCGGGTCTTCTTCCACGACGGCACGTACTCCGGCTTCCGCGGCCGCGCCCACGGCCGCCCCGTCGACCTGACGACCACCCAGGGCCACCGCTTCCTCGCGTACACCCAGACCCACGACCAGATCGGCAACCGCGCCACCGGCGACCGCCTCGGCGCGAGCGTCCCCGCGGGCCTGCTCGCGGCGGCCGCCGCACTCGTCCTCACCTCCCCGTACACACCCATGCTGTTCATGGGCGAGGAGTGGGGCGCCCGCACGCCCTGGCAGTTCTTCACCGACCACGACGACCCCGAGCTCGCCGCCGCCATCACCCGCGGCCGCCGCCGCGAGTTCGCCGAGCACGGCTGGAAGGCCGAGGACATCCCCGACCCCCAGGACCCGGCGACGCGGCTGCGCTCCTGCCTGGACTGGTCCGAACGCGACAAGGACCCGCACTCCGGACTGCTCGCCTGGTACCGCCGCCTGATCGCCCTGCGCCACGCCGAGCCCGAGCTGACCGACCCCGGTCTCGACACCGTCCACGTCGCCGTGGGCGAGCACACCCTGCGGCTGGACCGGGGCCGCTTCCGGGTCGCCGTCAACCTCTCCCCGGAGGAGGCGCTCGTCCCGCTCCACCACCCCGGCCGCGCCGAGCCCGCGGGCTACGTCCCGGTCGCCTCCTGGCGTCCCTGCCCACCGCCCACCGACACCGGCTGCCTCCACCTGCCCGGCCACTCGGTCGCCGTGCTCCGTGAGCGCTGACTACCCTGAACGGGTGACGAACGACGACGAACCCCGCGCCACCTGCGTGCACTGCGGTGACCCCACCGAGTACCCCGACTCCCGGCCGGGCCTGACCCTCTGCCCGGTCTGCGAATGGCACGAGGCCCAGCGCACGGCCTGCAGCGGCTGACCCGGCGGACCGGTCAGTCCTCCAGCAGCCGTTCGCGGGCCGTCTCGACGTCGAAGGACGCGGGCGGGCAGACCGGGTCTATCAGGTCCAGGTGCTCCATCAGGAGCCGTCCGACGGCCCAGTCGCGGTACCACTTGCGGTCGGCGGGGACGACGTACCAGGGGGCGGCCTCGGTGGAGCTCCGCGCGAGGACGTCCTCGTACGCCCGCTGGAAGGCGGGCCACCGGGCCCGGTCCTCCAGGTCGCCGGGGCCGAACTTCCAGTGCTTGCAGGGGTTGTCGAGGCGGGCCAGCAGCCGGGAGCGCTGCTCCTCGTAGCTGATGTGCAGGAAGACCTTGACGACGCTGACCCCGTCGTCGGCGAGCGACGCCTCGAAGGAGTTGATGGTGTCGCAGCGCTCCTCCCAGACCGCGGGCGGGACGAGACCGCGGACACGGGGGACGAGGACGTCCTCGTAGTGGGAGCGGTCGAAGATGCCTATCCGTCCGGGACCGGGCAGGGCGCGCTCGACGCGCCACAGGAAGTGATGGGCCTTCTCCTCGGCGGTGGGCGCCTTGAAGGCCGTGATGGTGCACCCGGCCGGGTCGAGGAGTCCGGTCAGGTGACGCACCGCGCCGCCCTTGCCGGAGGTGTCCGTGCCCTGGAGGACGACGAGTACCGAGCGCGGGTCGCCCGCGGTGCTCTGGGCGAAGAGCCGCTCCTGCAGGGCGGTGATGCGGTCCCGGGCGTACGGGGTCCAGGCCTGGGCCTCGCGTTTGCCCGCGGGGGCACCGGGGGTGGCGCGGGTGTCGTACGAGCGGAGCCGGACCGGGCCGCCGCCCGGTGGGACCCGCAGCTTCGCGCGCAGCCCGGGGCCGGTTCCGTTTCCGGACTGGGGTTCGGTCTCCGGGCTCTTCTTCGCCACCGCGCCTCCCTCCGGCGGGACGGTCCCCGCTCCCCGCGGGCTGTCGTCCGGTGATCCGATGGTGCGCCGGATCCTCCGGACCCGCCAACGCGGCCGGGGGCCCCGGACGCCCGGGGCGCGAGCGCTCCGCGGGCCTCAGGCGCCGTTCGGGGCGGCGAGGCGCTTCGCGTCGCGGGCGAGTGCGGTGAGCCGGGAGATGGCCCGGAAGTACTTCTTGCGGTATCCGCCCGCCAGCATCTCGTCGCCGAAGATCCGGTCGAACGGCAGGCCCGAGGCCATGACCGGGACCTCGCGGTCGTAGAGCCGGTCGGCCAGGACGACCAGGCGCAGCGCGGTGGCCTGGTCCTCGACGGGCCGGACACCGCGCAGGAAGACGGCCTCGACGCCGTCGCAGAGCGCCCCGTAGCGGCTGGGGTGGATCCGGGCGAGGTGGGCGAGGAGGGCGCCGAAGTCGTCGAGGGAGGCGCCCGCGGTGCGGCCCGCGGCGGCGGTGACCTCGTCGTCGGCGTACGGCGCCGGGGCCTCGGGCAGGCCGCGGTGCCGGTAGTCGTCGCCGTCGATGCGCAGGGAACGGAAGCGGGCGGACAGGCCCTGGATCTCGCGCATGAAGTCGGCGGCCGCGAAGCGGCCCTCACCGAGCTTGCCGGGCAGGGTGTTGGAGGTCGCGGCCAGCTTCACCCCTGCGTCGGCCAGCTTGCCCAGCAGGGTCGACACGAGCACGGTGTCGCCCGGGTCGTCGAGCTCGAACTCGTCGATGCAGACCAGCCTGTGACCGCTGAGCGCTTGGACCGCCTGCTGGAAGCCGAGAGCGCCGACGAGGTTGGTCAGCTCCACGAAGGTGCCGAAGGCCTTCTGCTCGCGCGGCGCGGGCGTGGCGTGCCACAGGGAGGCCAGCAGGTGCGTCTTGCCGACGCCGTAGCCGCCGTCGAGGTAGACCCCGCCGGGACCGGCGGGGACGGCCGACGCCGCCTGGCGCCGGAACCAGCGCTTGCGCGCGCCGTCCGCGGGCGTGCCCAGCCCCTCCGCGAAGACCCGCAGCGTGCCGACGGCCTCGGCCTGGCTCGGCTGCTTGGCGTCCGGGATGTAGTTGTCGAACCGTACGGAGTCGAAGCGCGGCGGCGGCACCATCTCGGCCACCAGCCGGTCCGCCGGGACGCGCGGCTCGCGTCCGCTCAGCGAGACGGGCGACGTCCCACCGGGTATCGGGCTGGTTGCTTGCGCGGCGGCGAAGGACGAGGACACAGCCATCCAGCCTAGTGCCTCGCGGGCGGTCGCCCGGCCGTCGTGTGGCCGACCCCACTCCGCGAGGGGCCGTGGAAGACTGCAGCCATGCGCCGCCTCTTCCCCGCCCCCGCCCCCGCCGAGACGCTCGACACCGTGGAGGCGCTGGCCGACGCGTACGCGTACCCGCGGCGGGCTGGCGGGGCGCCCTGGCTGCGGGCGAACATGGTGTCGTCGCTGGACGGGGCGGCCCGGCACGACGGGCGCTCCCAGCCGCTGTCCTCGGACGCCGACATGCGGGTCTTCGGGGTGCTGCGGGCCCTGGCCGACGTCGTGGTCGTCGGCGCGGAGACGGTACGTCAGGAGGGCTACCGCCCGGCCCGCGCCCGCGAGGCCTTCGCGGCCCGCCGGGCGGCGGCGGGGCAGGGGCCCGCCGCCGCGATCGCCGTGGTGAGCGCCCGGCTGGACCTGGACTTCTCGCTCCCCCTGTTCACCGAGCCGCTGGTGCCGACCCTGGTGCTGACCGGCGAGGACGCCCCGGCCGACCGGATCGCGGCGGCCGAGAAGGCGGGGGCCCGGGTCGTCCTCGCCGGCACGGGCACCGGCGTGGACCCGGCCCGCGCGGTACGCGAGCTCACCGCGCTCGGGCTGCCCCGGATGCTGACCGAGGGCGGGCCGCGGCTGCTCGCCCAGTTCGCCGCGGGCGGGGTGATCGACGAGCTGTGCCTGACGATCGCGCCGCTGCTGACCGCCGGGGACGCGATGCGCATCATGAACGGCCCCGGCATCGCCGATCCCGCCCGCTTCACCCCGGTGTCGATCCTGGAGGAGGAGGGCTTTCTCTTCACCCGCTACGTGCGCGGCTGACCGGCCGTCCCCGCGCGGCCGCATCAGCCGTGACCGCCCGCACCGCCGGTTTCACCCGGATGGTGCCGATTGCCCGCCACACATACGTGCGCCTGTCAGAGCCGGGAACGCATGTCCCCGCGTGCCCCGCGCCCGGACGGGGCAGGATGGTTTCCGTGGCAGGCCCGACGGCCCGCGAGAGAGAAGGACGCGTCCGTGTTCACGACCGTACTCATGATCGAGCAGCCGCTCGTCCCCGCCGACGTGGAACTGGTCACCACGCTCCACGGTGACGAGCCCGTCTCCTTCGTCGTCCTCATGCAGCCCCGCGGCGACCAGGACCGGCTGCTCCGGGCCATCGACGACGTCGCCCTGGGTGAACTGGACAAGGCCGTCCACGAGCGCGACCGCCCGGAGGGCGACAAGGCCCTGCTGCCCGCCGAGCGCGCGCTGAACCACAGCCTGACCGCGCTGCGCGAGGCGGGCTGCGAGGCGGTGGGCGAGGTGGTCGAGAGCCACCCCATCGAACTGATGAAGTCGGTGGTCGAGCAGACCCACGCCGACGAGGTGATCGTGCTGACCGCCCCGCACCTGGTGGAGGAGTTCTTCCACCGCGACTGGACGTCCCGGGCCCGGCACAAGGTCGGCGTACCGGTGCTGAAGCTGTTCGCCCACAACGCGGAGGACTGAGCGGACGCCGCGCCCCCGACTGGTGGAAGAATCGGGGACGGCCGACAACCGACCCCGTGAGTTCCAGGGAGCACCTCGCATGAGCCCCACCCTTCCCCCCGGCATGGACCGACCGCACTTCATCGGGATCGGCGGGGCCGGGATGTCGGGCATCGCGAAGATCCTGACCCAGCGCGGCGCGGCCGTCGCGGGCAGCGACGCGAAGGACTCGGAGACCTCGGAGGCGCTGCGCGCGCTCGGCGCGACCGTGCACATCGGCCACGCCGCCGGCCACCTCGCGCCGGACGCGACCTGCGTGGTCGTCTCCAGCGCCATCCGCGAGGACAACCCGGAGCTGGCCGCCGCCCGCGAGCGCGGCATCCCGGTCGTGCACCGTTCGGACGCGCTGGCGGCGCTCATGGGCGGCCTGCGCCCGATCGCCGTGGCCGGAACGCATGGCAAGACCACGACCACCTCCATGCTCGCGGTGAGCCTGTCCGCGCTGGGCCTGGACCCGTCGTACGCGATCGGCGGCGACCTGGACACCCCCGGCTCGAACGCCCACCACGGCACCGGCGAGATCTTCGTCGCGGAGGCGGACGAGAGCGACCGCAGCTTCCAGAAGTACGACCCGGAAGTGGCGATCGTGCTCAACGTCGAGCTGGACCACCACGCGAACTACGCGTCGATGGACGAGATCCACGAGTCGTTCGAGATCTTCGTCGGCAAGATCGTCGCCGGCGGCACCCTGGTCGTCGGCCAGCACGCCGGGGCCCGGGAGCTGGCAGCCCGGGTGGCGGGCCGCGAGGGCCTGAACATCGTCCGCGTCGGCGAGGACGAGGACGCCGATCTGCGCATCCTCCGGATCACCCCGCACGGCATGTCCAGCGAGGTCGCCGTCCGTCTGGGCGGCCTGGACGGCGAGGAGCACACCTTCACCGTCTCCGTGCCCGGCCGGCACTACGCCCACAACGCCGTCGCCGCCCTCGCCGCCGGCGTCGCACTCGGCGTCCCGGCGGACGGCCTCGCCAAGGCGCTCGGCACCTACACCGGCGTGAAGCGCCGCCTGCAGCTGAAGGGCACCGCCGCGGGCGTCCAGGTCATCGACTCCTACGCGCACCACCCCACGGAGATGACCGCCGACCTGGAGGCCCTGCGCGAGGCGGCGGGCGACCGGCGCATCCTCGTGGTCTTCCAGCCGCACCTGTTCAGCCGCACCCAGGAGCTGGGCCGCGAGATGGGCGAGGCCCTGGCGCTGGCCGACGCCTCCGTGGTCCTGGACATCTACCCGGCCCGCGAGGACCCGATCCCGGGCGTCACCAGCGGCCTGATCATCGACGCGGCCGCCGCCCACGGCGCCGACGTCACCGCGGAGCACGACAAGGACGCCGTCCCCGGGATCGTCGCCGGAATGGCGAAGCCCGGTGACCTTGTTCTCACCATGGGCGCGGGCGATGTGACCGATCTCGGTCCGCGCATTCTCGCGCGCCTGGAGAGCTGAGGAGAGGGAGGACCATGGCGTACGAAGTCGACAAGTCCGAGGAGCAGTGGCGGCAGGAGCTGTCGCCGCAGGAGTACGCGGTCCTGCGCGAGGCGGGCACGGAACGGCCCTTCACCGGTGAGTACACGGACACCAAGACCAAGGGTGTCTACTCCTGCCGTGCCTGCGGTGCCGAGCTGTTCACCTCGGACACCAAGTTCGAGTCGCACTGCGGCTGGCCGTCCTTCTACGACCCGAAGGACACCAAGGCCGTCGAGCTGATCGAGGACCGCTCGATGGGCATGGTCCGCACCGAGGTCCGCTGCGCGAGCTGCGGCTCGCACCTGGGCCACGTGTTCGAGGGCGAGGGCTACCCGACCCCGACGGACCAGCGCTACTGCATCAACTCGATCTCGCTGCGTCTCGCCCCCGAAGAGGGCTGATCACGAAATCCGACGGCTAGGCCCCTCGCGTGGGGCTGGCGCGCCACGCCAGGCGCGTCCGTCGACTCGCCGCCCACCGGGTGGCAACGTGGCCCGGCATGGAACACCACGTACGGGCCAGGTTGCTGCTGGCCAGCGCCAGCATGCTCTTCGTCGAACTGGCGCTGATCCGGTGGGCGGGCGCGAACGTCGTCCATCTGAGCTACTTCTCGAACTTCATCCTGCTCGGCTCCTTCCTGGGGATCGGGCTGGGCTTCCTGATCGCCGCCGAGCGCGGGCAGTGGCTGAAGCGCTGGGCGCCGCTGCCACTGGCCGTACTCGTCGTGCTGGTGCGGGAGTTCCCGGTCCAGGTGCGGCAGAGCAGCGGCGACATCATCTACTTCACGGCGGTGAGGACCACCGGGCTGCCGCAGTGGGTGACGCTTCCGGTGCTGTTCCTGCTGGTGGCGGTCGCCATGATGGCCATCGGCAAGATCACGGCCGATCTGTTCCGGCAGCTGCCGTCGCTGGAGGCCTACCGGTGGGACCTGCTCGGCTCGCTGAGCGGTTCCGTGGCGTTCGCGGGGCTGTCATGGCTGCGCGCGCCCTCCCTGGTGTGGGGTGTGATCGCGGCGGCGGCCCTGCTGGTGCTCGGCGGGCGGCGGAACACGGTGCGGTACGCGCTGCCGCTGGCGGCGATGGTGACGGCGCTGGTCTTCGAGTCGCTGGCCCCCGGTGTGTCGTGGTCGCCGTACTACAAGATCGAGCTCACCCGCCCCGAGCCGGGCACCAGCTCGCGTACGTACAAGATCGCCGCCAATGGCGTGCCGCACCAGAGCATCGCGCCGCTGAAGGTGCTGCAGCAGCCCAACTCACCCTACGAGCAGGCCTACCGTGAGACGCCGGGCAATCCCCACCGCAAGGTGCTGGTGATCGGCGCGGGCAACGGCAACGACGTCGCCGTCGCCCTGGCCAACGGCGCGCGGTACGTGGACGCCGTCGAGATCGACCCGCGACTGCAGGAGATCGGGGCGAAGCTGCACCCCGCGCGGCCGTACGACAACCCGCGGGTGCACGTCCACATCAACGACGGGCGGGCCTTCCTGGAACGGACGAAGACGAAGTACGACCTCGTCGTGCTCGCGCTGCCGGACTCGCTGACGCTGGTGTCGGGTGCGAGCAACCTGCGGCTGGAGAGCTATCTGTTCACCAAGCAGGCCTTCGAGTCGGCACGTGACCACCTCGCCCCCGGCGGCGCGTTCGCCATGTACAACTACTACCGGCAGAACTGGCTGATCGACCGCTTCGCCGGAAGCCTGGACCAGGTCTTCGGACACGCCCCGTGCATGACGGAGTACAGCAAGCGCGCCGCGGTGCTCGTGGCCGGGCTGACGCCCGCGGACCAGAGTTGCGGGAAGGTCTGGCGGGCGAGCGGGGCGGTGCCCCCGCCCGCGGACGACGACCATCCGTTCCCGTATCTCCTGCACCGCACCGTGCCGAGCCTGTACCTGGGCGCGCTCGGCCTGATCCTGCTGGTCACCGTGGTCTCGGTGCGGCTCGCCGGCGTACGGCTCGGCGGCACGCTGCGCTACGCCGACATGTTCCTGATGGGCGCCGCCTTCCTGCTGCTGGAGACGAAGAACGTCATCGGCTTCGCGCTCTACTTCGGCACCACCTGGCTGGTGAACGCGCTGGTCTTCATCGGCGTCCTGCTGGCGGTGCTCGCGGCCGTCGAGGTACGGCGCCGCATGCGCCGGCTCAACCAGACGGCGCTGCAGATCCTGCTCTTCGTCACTCTCGCCGTCGGCTGGCTCGTCCCGGCACAGGCCGTGCTCTCCCTGCCCTTCGCGGCCCGGCTGGCGGCCGCCATCGCGCTCGCCTTCGCACCGATCTTCTGCGCCAACCTGATCTTCTCCGACCGCCTCGCCCAGGCGTCCGACCCGACCTCCGCCTTCGGCGCCAACCTCCTCGGCGCCCTCACCGGCGGCACGCTGGAGTACCTGGCGCTGCTCACCGGCTACCGCGCGCTGCTGATCGTGGTGGCCGTGCTGTACGCGGGGGCCTGCGTCGCGATGCGCCTGTCCGGTGGCGGTGGCCCGGGAAGCGGCGGCGCGGACGGGGAGGGGAGCGGCCGGCAGGACGCGCCGGTCGGCGGAAACCGGCTGGTGCACGAGGGGCCCGCTGCAGCACCATGACGGGATGCTGAGCGTCCTGCTGCCCTTCCTCGGTGCGTGCACCCTCGTCGCCGCGGCCCCCGGGCCGAGCACGGTGCTGATCATCCGGCACTCCCTGCGCAGCCGCCGTGCCGGCTTCGCGACCGTCCTCGGCAACGAGACCGGTGTGTTCATCTGGGGCGTCTGCGCCGCCTTCGGCCTCACCGCGCTCCTCGCGGCCTCACACCTCGCGTACGACATCGTGCGGATCGTCGGCGCCGCCGTCCTGATCTGGTTCGGCGTACAGGCGCTGCGCGCCGCCCGCCGCGGACTGGACCCCGAGCAGGCCGCGGCGGGCGAGGACGTCCCGGTGACCTCGTGGGCGGCCTACCGCGCCGGGCTCGGCATGAACCTGGCCAATCCCAAGGCGGCGGTCTTCGCGATGTCCTTCCTGCCGCAGTTCGTGCCCCCCGGCGCCCCGCAGCTCCCGACGATGGTGGGGCTCGCCGCCCTCTGGGCGGTCTACGAGGTCGGCTACTACGGGGTGTACGTCTGGTTCGTCGACCGCCTGAAGTCCGTGTTCGGCCGTGCCTCGGTGCGCCGCCGCCTGGAGGCGGTGTCGGGCGGCGTGCTCGTGGCGCTGGGCGTGCGGATGGCGCTGGAGGGCTGACCTCTTTCACCTGCGGCGTCCTCACCCGCGGCGCGCGCTGAGGGCCCCCGCGAGCAGGGTGGCCCCCGCGGCGGCGAACGCGGCCAGGAGGAGGGGCACGAGCGGGTACGGGACGGTGCCGGTACGGGATCCGGTGACGAGCCCGGTGACGGCGGCGTGGGCCGGCGAACCGGCGGCCACGAGGACCAGCACGGCGGTGAGGGCCGTGACGGGCACCGCCCAGCCGGGGCGCCGCAGAACCGGGGGGTTGGTGAGGGTGCCGACGGCGGTGCCGAGCAGCGCGGTCACCAGGGTGGCGAGGAGGCCCGCCGCGGCGGCGGACTCCAGGGGGATGGCCTTGAGGTGGTCCGTGGTGTGGGGGTCGGCGACCGCGAGCACCACGGCGGTGCCCGCCGCGCCCAGCGCGACCGAGGTCAGCAGCGCCGCCAGGACGCCCGCCGTGTGGGCCCGGCCCGGCCCGGTGGCGGCCGCCACGCAGGCGCGGGCGGCCGCGGGCTCGGCGGTGACGCACACCCGCACCAGCCATGCGGCGGCCGGGAGCAGCGCGGCGGCGCTCCAGCCGAGGGAGTCCAGCAGCGGCTGTGGGCCCCCGGCGACGCCGATCCCCATCACGGCGACGTAGAGCAGCAGCGGCGGCAGCCAGCGGAAGGACCGCAGGAGCAGGGCGGTCCGGTAGCGCAGCAGGGCGGTCATGAGGGCTCCGTCGGCGGGGGCGCCGGGCGGACCGCCCGGATGTGCCAGGGGGGCGCCGCGGTGAGCAGCCGCCGCAGGACGGCGTCGGACTCGGCGGCGGGGACCGTCACCTCGAGCGTGCCGGGGGCCGGGGCCGAGTGTGAGAGCCCCGCGGGCGGCTCCCCGGCGCCGGTGGCCTCGATGACGACGCGCGGTCCCGCGCCGGCGTCCAGGGGCACGGACACGAGCCCGCCGTCCTCCACGCGGTGGGCGGCCGTGGTGTCGCCGGCCAGCCGGCGCGGGTCGTGGTCGACGAAGACGACGGCGCCGCCGGCGGCGCTCCTGGAACGGACGGCGTCGTCCAGGACGGTACGGGCGTCCTGGTCGAGCCCGGTCCACGCCTCGTCGAGGACGAGGAGCCCGGGCTCGGCCATCAGCGCCTGGGCGACCGCCACCTTCTGGCAGGTGCCCTTGGACAGCTCGGCGAGCGGGGTGCGGGCGTGCCCGGCGATGCCGAAGCACTCCAGCCACTGCGCCGCCCGCGCGGCGGCGGTGCGGCCGCCGAGCCCGTGCACCCGCCCGAGGTGGACGAGATAGCCGTGCGCGTCGAAGGGCAGCGCGGGCGGGAAGCGCTCGGGGACGTACGCGGTGCTCGGGCGTCCGCTGACCCGCCCCGCGGTGGGGCGGTCGATACCGGCCAGGATCCGCAGCACCGTGGACTTGCCGCTGCCGTTGGCTCCCTCGATGCGCAGCACCTGTCCCCCGGGCACGTCGAGGTCGACACCTCGCAGCACCCAGGGTCCGCGCGCCCCGTACCGGCGGCCGACCGCCTCCAGCCGCATGTCAGTTGGACGGCTGGTGGGGCGTGGCCTCGCTGGGCCGGACGATCACGAAGCCCTCGCCCTGGAGCATCAGCTGGACGGCCTCGCCCGAGCCGCCGCGCAGCATGGAGCCGAAGCTCTGCGAGCGGTGCAGGGAGGTCTGCAGCTGGGCGCTCCAGCCGACGACGGCGTCGGTGTCGACGTACACCGGCGCCTGAGGTGTGACGGGGATCACGATGGGGTGGCCCTCGCACATGACGCCGAGGCGGCCGTGACCGGTGAAGACGCTGTTGAAGAGACCTCCGCCGGCCATGCCGGCGCCCTTCACGACCTTTATCTCGTAGGAGAGGGTGGGGTCGAAGACCAGCACGTTGCGGCCGTTGATGGTGAGGCTGTCGCCCGGGTCGAGTTCGATGACGAAGCAGTTGGCGGCCTCGTGCGCGAACCAGGCCTCGCCCTGGCCGCGGACCGACATCAGTGGCAGTCCCTCACCGGTGAAGGCGCGCTTGAGGAACTTGCCGACGCCCTGCCCCTTCACCTCGAACTGCAGATTGCCGCGGAAGGCGATCATCGAGCCCTGGCGGGCCAGGCACTCGCCGTTCACCGCGTACTTGATCGACTTGGCGTTCTGAAGGGTCATGCCGGGCTCGGTGGCCGGCTGCGCCGTGTTCTCGGTCGCGAAGAGATCGCTGTGCACCCCGGCATCCTGGCCCGGAGGGATCGCCTCCGCCAAGCTCTTCCGGCGCGGGTGGCAGACTGTCGAGGTGACCACCGATCCTCGTGACGCCGCACCCCAGTTCGTCCTGCCCCTGGTCGTCCGCATCGAGCGGGCCGCCCCGCCGGCGCGTACCGACGCGCTGGAGACGGCCGCCCGTGCCGTGCTCATGCTGCGCTCCGACGAGCGCGCCACGGCCGGGGACGGGGAGTGGACCGGGGCGGTACGGGGCTGGGAGGACGCCCGCATCCGCAAGGTCGTACGGCGGGCGCGGGGCGCCGAGTGGCGACGGGCCGAGGCGCTGCCGGGCATCACGGTCACCGGCAAGTCCGCCGAGGTCCGGGTCTTCCCGCCGGTGCCGCTCGATGCCTGGCCCAAGGACCTGGCGCGGCTCCAGGTGTCCGGAACCGAGCTGGAGGACCCGGAACCGCCCGCCGCACCCGAGGCCGGGACCCCGGTGCTGTGGCTCAGCCCCGAGGTGCAGATGTCGGCCGGCAAGGCGATGGCGCAGGCCGGGCACGGGGCCCAGCTCGCGTGGCTCGCGCTGTCCGCCGCCGAGCGGGCCGAATGGCGCGACGCGGGTTTCCCGCTGGCCGTGCGCACGGCCGCGGCGGAGCGCTGGCGCGAGCTCACCGGCTCCGGGCTGCCCGTGGTGCGGGACGCCGGGTTCACCGAGATCGCCCCGGGGTCGTGCACCGTCGTGGCGGACCACCCGGCGCTGCGCCACTGAGGCCCCAAGCTCAAATCAAGCTCTGAAACCCGCCCCCGCGGGGTTCACCCGCCTCCCGCCGGGCCAGAACCCCGGCAGGAGGAAGGGGGGCGCATGGAGCACTCGTATCTGGGCACGGGCATCGGCTGGCGGCCGGAGATCGCGGAGGCGGTCGAGGCGCTCGCGGAGGCCGGCCGGGTCGACTGGGTCGAGGCGGTCGCCGAGAACGTCTGCCCCGGCCACCTCCCCGGCTCCCTGCTGCGCCTGCGCGAGCGCGGTGTCACGGTCGTCCCGCACGGAGTCTCGCTCGGCCTCGGGGGCGCCGAGCGGCCCGGCGCGGACCGGCTGGCCGCGCTCGCGCAGCGCGCGGAGGCGCTGGGCGCCCCACTGGTCACCGAGCACATCGCCTTCGTCCGCGGTGGTGGGGAACTGACGGGGTCGGCCCGTCTGGAGGCCGGGCACCTGCTGCCCGTGCCGCGGACCCGCGACGCGCTGGACGTCCTGTGCGAGAACGTGCGCATCGCCCAGGACGCGCTGCCGGTGCCGCTCGCGCTGGAGAACATCGCCGCGCTCGTGGCCTGGCCGGACGAGGAGCTGAGCGAGGGCGCCTTCCTGGCCGAGCTCGTCGAGCGGACCGGGGTACGCCTGCTGATAGACGTGGCCAACCTGCACACGAACCACGTCAACCGCGGTGAGGACCCGCTCGCGGCCCTCGATGCCCTGCCGGTGGACGCGATCGCCTACGTCCATGTCGCGGGCGGTGTCGAGAAGGACGGCGTATGGCACGACAGCCACGCACATCCCGTCCCCGAGGCCGTCCTCGACGTGCTGGCCGCGCTGTACGAGCGGGCCCGCCCGCCCGGCGTGCTGCTGGAGCGCGACGACGACTTCCCCGCGGACGAGGAGCTGGCCGGCGAACTGGCCGCGATACGCCGCGTGGTGGACGGCGGCACACGGGGACCCTCGGACGGGCCGCCCGCCGTGCCCGCCGCAGTCCCCGAAGCGCCCGGCGCGGCGCGCCAGCGCCTCGCGCTGCGTCAGACCGCGCTGCTGTCCGCGCTCGTGGCCGGGACGCCCGTGCCGGAAGGCTTCGACCGGGCCCGGATCGGTGTGCAGAGCCGTGCCCTGGCCGCCAAGCGCGCCGGCGTCGTCGCCAAGGTGGCGCCGGAGCTGCCGGACATCCTGGGGGCAGCGTTCCGGCCGGCGTTCCTGCGCTACGCCGCGGACCGGCCGCTCGACGGGGGCTACCGGCGCGACGCCCTCGACTTCGCGGCGTACGTGCTCGACGGCGGGGGCGGTCCGGCCGACCCCGTTGCCTCGCGCCGGCTGGCCGCGTGGTGGCGGGAACGCTCCGGTCCGGCACCGCTTGCGGACTGGCGGACACGTCTGCGGGGGCGGTCTTTCCGGCCACCGCGACAGCCCTCACACGTATTCATACGTATGCGGGACAGGCTCCGTTCAAAGCTGCCATAATCTTTTTCCAAGAGGCCCCCGACCTGCGGCGGGAATGCCGGTGGACCCCACCCGGCATAAAAAGGCAACAAGGTATCAAGAACTGCTCCGCGATTCGTGGAATTCGCGAATACGTGACAGTTCCTCGCCCTGGACGCATCAAACGCACTAACGTGCGGTCCCATGCGATCCACCCGTTACGCCACCGGACTCAGCCTCGTGGTCGGGGCTCTCGTGGTCACCCTCGCCGCGCTGGCCTACCCGGTCATGTCCGGGCTGAACAGCCCCGCCGTGACCGCGGCCGGCGCCCAGACCGTGTCCACGCAGTACGGCCCGCTCACGCAGCTGGACCGTACGTTCGTCACCAAGGTGCGACTGGCGGGCCTGTGGGAGTTCCCCGCCGGGCAGATGGCCTTGCAGAAGGGGACGACACCCGCGGTCAAGCGCGCGGGGCAGCATCTGATCGACGGCCACACGCAACTGGACGCGACGTGCCGCACGATCGCGCCCCAATTGGGCATCACCCTGCCCAACCAGCCCACACAGCAGCAAATGGGCTTTCTGGCCACTTTCTCCGCTGCGAGTGGCCAGGACTTCGACCAGAAGTTCGCCAATATCGTGAGGCTCGCCCACGGCCAGGTGTTCTCGGTCATCGCCCAGGTGCGCGCCACCACCCGCAATTCGCTGGTGCGGGAACTGGCCGACCAGGCGAACGCGACGGTGCTCGACCACATCACCGTTCTGGAGAAGACCGGACTGGTCAACTTCGACCAGATCGCCGTGGACACGACCGCCAGCCCCACGAACCCCGGTGCGGCGGTGCCGGTCTCCCCCGCCCCCGGTGAACCGACCTTCGTCGTCACGCCGTCCCCGACGTACTCCCTTCCCCCAGCGGCCTCATCCCCCCAGCCGTCGCAGTAGAAATGAGCGATCCAATGCCCACACGACAACACATGAACCACCGGCGCAGGTTGAGCACCAAGCAACTCGTGCTGATAGCCGTGCTGGCACTGCTCGGCTCCGGCGGCACCTTCGCCCTGGTCACCGGATCGGCCTCGGCCCACTGGCGGCCCAACTCGGGTCACTCCAACGGCTGGCAGAGCCCGACTCCGGGGAACAGCACCAAGGCCGACGACGGAAACCAGAACAACGGCGGCCAGAACGGCTCCGCGTCGCCCTCGGCACCGGCCTCCGCCTCCGCGTCCGCCTCCGCTTCGGCGTCCGCGCCGGCCGGCGGCGTGCAGACCAACGGCCCCTCCCCCGAGGACTTCGCCGACATCCGCTCCGTCCAGCCCAACGTCCAGCGGGCGGCGAACCAGAGCGGCGCCTCGCGCGGCACCTTCACGGCGCGCTGCGGCCGCAACGAGAACAAGCACCACAACCCCGACAACTTCATCGTGGCCCCCGGTGTCGCCAACGGCGCCCACCACGTCCACGACTACGTCGGCAACCTGAGCACCGACGGCTTCTCGACCAACGAGTCGCTGGCCGCGGCCGGCACCACCTGCGCCCGCGGTGACAAGTCGGCGTACTTCTGGCCGGTGCTGCGCACCCGCTCCGCCAACGACGCGCCGGACGCCGACGGCAACACCGGCACGATCCTGCAGGCGACCTCGGTGCAGCTGCTCTTCAAGGGCAACCCGGCGTCCAAGGTGGTCGCGATGCCGTCCACCCTGCGGATCATCATGGGTGACGCGAAGTCCTTCACCAACGGCGTCGCCAACGCCCGCGCGTCGTGGAGCTGCACCGGCTTCGAGAACCGCCAGCTCACCGACAAGTACCCGCTGTGCCCGCAGGGCAGCCGGGTGGTCCGTACACTGAACTTCCCCAGCTGCTGGGACGGGACCAACACCGACAGCGCCAACCACCGCACGCACATCGTCTTCCCCGACGGCGCGGGCCAGTGCCAGGCCGGCTTCAAGGCCGTGCCCCAGCTGAAGATGCGGCTCACCTACAAGGTCCCGCAGGGGCCGAACTTCGCGCTCGACAGCTTCCCCGAGCAGCAGCACAAGCCGGTCACGGACCACGCGGACTTCGCCAACTTCATGCCGACGCGCCTGATGAACCAGGTCGTCAGCTGCATCAACAGCGGCCGCAACTGCGGCTGACGCGGAAGCCCGCCCCCAGGCCCTCGCGCAGGTCCGCCCCTCCGATCCCCGAAATCGCGGGCGGGCCCTCGCGGGGGTCGGCTACAACTCCCCCATGTGGATGCTCTTCCTCTTCGTGGCCTGGGCCGCGGCGATCGCCTCCTGCACACGCCTGTGCAGGGCGGCGGTCGCCGCGGCCGATCTGTCCGACGGGACCGCCGCGGTCCCCGCCGGCGACCGCGGCCTCGGCCTCTACGAGATGGCCTTCCTGTCCGGCGGACCGCGCCGGGTGACCGAGCTGGCGATGGTCGCCATGGGGCGTGAACGGCGTCTGCTGCTCGCCAGGACGGGCTGGGCGACCGTGGTGGACCCCGACGGCCGGGACGCCATCGAACGCTCCCTGATCGCCGCCACCGGCCCCGAGGGTCAGGCACCCGTCCCCGCCATACGCGCGCAGCACGCGGCCTCCGAGGGGATACGCGCCCTCGCCGAGCGTCTCGCCGACGCGGGGCTCGCGGTGCCCCCGGCGGCCCGCGAGTCGATCTCCACCGGGATACGCGAGGTCCGCGCGGCCACCGCGCTCATCCTCGTCATGCTGGCCGCCGCGACGACCCTCAGCCCCGCCGGCCGGCCGCTGCTGCCGTGGTTCGCGCTCCCCCTGCTGGTCACACTGGGCTGCCTGGGCATCGCCCGCCTCGAGATCCAGCCGTACACCCGCTGGGCCGCCCCCGCCGGCCGGGAGCTCCTGCGCGCCGTCGACGTGCCCCACGGCCCGGCCCCCGACGACCGGCAGCAGCTCCTCACCGCCCTGGCCGTCCGGGGCCCCTCCGCCCTCCCCGACCCCGCCCTCCGCGCGGCCCTGAGCTGACGCGGGGCCCGGTGGGCGGGCCTCAGGCCAGGTCCGCCACCAGCTCGGCGACCGACTTGCGGCGGCCCGTGTAGAAGGGGACCTCCTCGCGGACGTGCATCCGGGCCTCGGAGGCACGCAGATGACGCATCAGGTCCACGATGCGGTGGAGCTCGTCGGACTCGAAGGCCAGGATCCACTCGTAGTCGCCCAGCGAGAACGACGCCACCGTGTTCGCCCGCACGTCCGGGTAGCCCCGCGCCATCTTGCCGTGGTCGGCCAGCATGCGGCGGCGGTCCTCGTCGGGGAGGAGGTACCAGTCGTAGGAGCGGACGAAGGGGTAGACGGAGACGTAGTCGCGCGGCGTCTCGTCGGCGAGGAAGGCCGGGATGTGGCTCTTGTTGAACTCGGCCGGGCGGTGCAGGGCCATGTTGGACCAGACGGGCTCCAGCTGGCGCCCCAGCATGGTGCGGCGGAACCGGTTGTAGGCGTCCTGGAGGGCGTCGGCGGTCTCGGCGTGCCACCAGATCATGACGTCGGCGTCGGCACGCAGCCCGGACAGGTCGTAGGTGCCCCGGATCGTGACGTCCTTCTCGGCCAGCTGCTCGAAGAGCTCCTCCACCTCCTCCGCGTAGCGGGTGCGGTCGTCCGGGAGGACGTCGCGCAGCCGGAACACCGACCAGAGGGTGTAGCGGATGACCTCGTTGAGGTCCTTGGCCTTCTTGCCGGCGTTGGGGGCTTTGGCGGGGGCGGCGGAAGCAGTGGAGTCGGTCATGAGGCTATTGTCCCGCGTCCGGTTCCGCGGCCTGCCGCAGGGTGCCCAGGACCTGCGTCGCCGCGCCGCGCGCGCTCGCGACGCACGCCGGGATGCCGACGCCCTCGTAGACGGCGCCGCACACCTCCAGCCCGGGCAGTTTCGCGACGTGCTCGCGCAGCCGCGCGACCCGGGCCAGGTGGCCGACCGGGTACTGCGGCAGGCCGCCGTCCCAGCGGGTGACGCGGGCGGCGACGGGCGCCGCGGTGAGACCGACGGCCTCGCCGAGGTCCTCGCGGGAGAGCCGGACGAGATCGGTGTCGTCCCACGCGAGGTCGGCCTCCTGGCCGTGCCGGCCGACCGAGGTGCGCAGGACGAAGACGTCGGAGTCGGCGGCGCCGCTCCAGTGCCACTTCTGGCCGGAGAACGTGGACGCCTTGATCGTGTGCCCGTCGACCGGCGGGACGAGGAAGCCGCTGCCGGGCAGCGCGTGGGCGATCTCGCGGCGCCGGAAGGCCATGGTGACCAGGGCGACACTCGCGTACTCCACCGCCGACAGCTCCGCGGCCGCCCCCGGCGACTCGGCGGCCAGCAGTCTGGCGGCGGCCGGCGCCGGCACGGCGAGCACGACCGCGTCCGCGGCCAGCGACTCGCGGGTGCCGTCGCGGTCGAAGGCGATCTCCCAGCCGCCCTCGATCCGCCGCAGCTGCCGGACGGGGGCGTCGGTCTCGATGCGGGCCCCGGCGGCCCGGCAGGCCTCGGCGACGGCGATCGGGAGGCGCCCGACGCCGCCGCGGATGCCGGCGAAGACCGGGCCGTCCTGCCGTGCGGCGGCGGCCTTGCGCTGGGTCTCGCGGACGGCCTCGATGAGGGAGCGGCCCGTGCGCGCGCTCTCGTACAGCTGCGGGATGGCGGCGCGCAGCGAGATCTCGTACGCGTTGCCCGCGTAGACGCCGCCGAGCAGCGGCTCGACGAGCCGGTCGACGACCTCGTGGCCCAGCCGGGCGGCGACGAAGGCGCCCACGGACACGTCCTCACCGATCTTGGTGCGCGGCAGGACGTGGTCGAGCGGCAGCCGCGCGAGGCCGGCCGCCGACAGCACACCGGACGCGGCGAGCGAGGAGATGTCGCCGGGGACGCCCATGACGCCGCCCTTGGGCATAGGTCGCAGGCGGCCGCGCGTCCAAAGCCCCGCCGTCGTCGTGGCGGGTGCCTCCAGGTCGTCGGCGAGGCCGACCGCGCGGGCCAGGTCGACCGCCTCGGGGCGGCGCGCCAGCATCGACTCGGCGCCCAGGTCGACCGGCACGCCCGCGATCTCGTCCGCGTACAGCTTCCCGCCCAGGCGCCCGGAGGACTCCAGCACGGTCACCCGCGCCGCTCCGCCCTCCAGCAGGAAATGCGCCGCGGCGAGTCCGGAGACCCCGCCGCCCACGACCACCACTTGTCCGGCCCGGGGCTGCGTATTGCTCATGCCTCCACTGTCTCAGACGCCGGAACGAGCCCTAACCGTGACCTCTTCGGGATCACGGATCCGAAACCCGCCTCGCACGCCTCGCGTCGAATCGGCAACAGACGCAACGGACCCGGGGGGATGCCCTATGAGCACATCAACCACCGCCACTCGCCGACCACTTGCCGCCGCGTTCGGCGCCTTGACGCTGACCGCCGTGCTCGCGCTCGCCGGGTGCGGCAGCGACGGCGGCAGCGCGGACAGCAGCGCGGACAGCAGCGCGGGCGGCAAGGCCGCGGCCGCCGCCCCCGAGGCGGCCGGGCGGGCCGCCGACCAGGCCCCGCCCACCACGGCCGGGGGCGACGGCAAGTCCGGCGACACCAAGGGCACCGGCGCGGGGAGGACGCCGACCCTGACGCAGTCGTACATCGTCCGCACCGCGATGCTCACGGTCGAGGCCAAGAACGTCTCCGGCGCCGTGGTCAGGGCCCGCACGCTTGTGGAGGGGACCGGCGGCTACGTCGGCAGCGAGAGCACCAGCCTGGACGAGGACGGCCGCGAGTACTCCACCATCACGCTCCGGGTGCCGCCAGAGGGCTACGACCGCGTGCTGGAGGACCTCGCGAAGCTGGGCAAGCTGCTGAACCGCAAGGTGGACGCCCAGGACGTCACAGGACAGGTCGTGGACGTCGAGAGCCGCCTCAAGACGCAGCGGGCCAGCGTGGCGCGGGTGCGGGAGCTGATGGACCGGGCGACCAAGCTGAGCGACATCGTCTCGCTGGAGAGCGAACTCAGCACCCGCCAGGCCGATCTGGAGGCGCTCGAGGCGCAACAGGCCTCGCTGAAGGCGCGGACCGGGATGGCCACGATCACGCTGGAGGTCCAGGAGCCGGAGCCGAAGGCGGCGCCGCAGAAGGACGACGACGGCTTCTGGGCCACGGTGGGCGACGCTCTCGGCGCGGGCTGGCACGCCTTCTACGTGACCCTGCGGGCCATCCTGGTCGCGCTCGCCGCGGTGGCGCCGTTCGCGGCCCTGATCCTCCTCGGCTACCTGGGCTTCCGGCTGCTGCGCCGTGTGCTGCCGGCCCGCAGGCCCGTGAACGGGCCCCCGGCACCGGTCACCGTGCCCGCGCCGGTCGGGGCGCGGGACGACGAGGCCGAGCCGCGGGAGTAGCACCGGACACGACGACCCCGCGCCGCGCGGCGCGGGGTCGTCGGCGTCAGCGGGCCGTCTCGGTGTGGACGAAGTCCACGAGGCGGGTCAGGGCGTCGGGGTCCGTGCTGGGCAGGACGCCGTGACCGAGGTTGAAGATGTGGCCCGGGGCGGCCTGGCCGGAGTAGAGCACCTCGCGGGCCTTCTTCTCGACCGCCGCGCGCGGGGCGAAGAGCACCGCGGGGTCCAGGTTGCCCTGGAGCGCCTTGCCGGGGCCGACCCGGCGGGCCGCCTCCTCCAGGGGGACGCGCCAGTCGACGCCGACCACGTCCGCGCCGGCCTCGCCCATGAGCCCGAGCAGCTCACCGGTGCCGACGCCGAAGTGGATGCGGGGCACGCCGTAGTCCGCGACGGACTCGAAGACCTTGACGGAGGCGGGCATCACGTAGCGCCGGTAGTCCTCGGGGGCGAGTGCGCCGACCCAGGAGTCGAAGAGCTGCACGGCGCTGGCGCCGGCCTCGATCTGCACCTTCAGGAAGGCCGAGGTGATGTCGGCGAGCCGGTCCAGCAGCTCCGCCCACAGCTCCGGGTCGCCGTACATGAGGGCCTTGGTGCGCTCGTGGTTGCGCGACGGGCCGCCCTCGACGAGGTAGCTGGCGAGCGTGAAGGGCGCGCCCGCGAAGCCGATCAGCGGCGTCGTCCCCAGTTCACCCGTGAGCATGCCGACCGCCTCGGTGACGTACTTGACGTCGTCCGGCTCGAGCGGCCGCAGGCGCCGCAGGTCCTCCCGGGTGCGGATGGGCTGCTCGACGACCGGGCCGACGCCGGGCTTGATGTCGAGGTCGAGCCCGATGGCCTTGAGCGGCACGACGATGTCGCTGAAGTAGATCGCCGCGTCGACCTTGTGCCGTCGCACGGGCTGCAGCGTGATCTCGGTGACGAGGTCGGGCCGCATGCACGACTCGAGCATCGCGGTGCCCTCGCGCACCTTGAGGTACTCGGGGAGGGAGCGCCCGGCCTGGCGCATGAACCACACAGGGGTGTGCGGCACGGGCCGGCGCCGGCACGCCAGGATGAACGGGGAAGCAGCGGTCTGCTGGTGCGCACTCACCCCCAAATCTTCGCATGCGCCAAGTGGGCGACCCGCCCGACCGGGTGTCCTCCCTCACTGCGGGCCCCCTTCGGCCTACGCTTCCGGGCATGGCAGCGGCTCATGGGCACCTCTCGGACGGGAACGACGCCCCCCTCCCGTTCCAGCACGCGGTCGACGCACTGCTGCGCGCCCGGGTACGGCACGAGGTGGAGCTCGATCCGGTGCCACCGCCCAAGCGCCTGGCACCGCACGCGTACGCCCTGGAGGCGGCGGTCGTCGTCGACGACGAGGAGCTCGGGGACGGTCGCCTGGTGCTGCTGTACGACCCCGACGGGCAGGAGGGCTGGCACGGGACGTTCCGGCTGGTCAGCCTGGTCCGCGCGGAGCTGGAGCCGGAGATCGCGGCGGATCCGCTGCTGCCCGAGGTGAGCTGGTCGTGGCTGACCGGTGCCCTGGAGGGGCGCGGCGCGGCCTTCACCGCGGCAGGCGGCACGGTCTCGCGCAGTTCCTCGCACCACTTCGGCGCCCTCGCCGAGCGGCCGGACTCCACCCGCATCGAGATCCGCGCCTCGTGGACGCCGCTCGCCCCGAGCGGCGGCGTACCGGACATGGCCACGCACCTGGCGGCCTGGTGCGATCTGGTCTGCACGTGCGCGGGGCTGCCGCCCGCGCCCGCGGAACCGGGCCCGCCGGCGGGCGGCGGTCCGTCGGTGGTGCCGCTGCCGAAGCGGCGCGGTCCGCAGCAGACCCGCTGACGCCTACCGCGTCCTCCCCCGTACGGGCGTGCCCGCCGGACCCCACGGTCCGGCCCCACCGGGCTGACCACTCGCTTTACCGCCGTCAACGATGTCTGACACGCGGTGACCGCGATCTTCACACCTTCGATCGACCCTGGTCGACAGCGCGTCCGAATTGCCGGAATTGTTACTAAACAAGTCGTGATCATTTCCTAAAGCCCGGCGAAGTTGCTGCCGAAGGAACCTGTGACCCTTCCAGCCAATGTCCCAGGAGGCCCGGTGTCGGTTCTTCTCGACCACCCCACAAGCCTGGTCGCCTACCGCCCCAACAAGCCGACGGCGATGGTGGTGGTCGCCGATCCCCGCGTACGTTCCACCGTCACCCGCCACTTGTGGGCGCTCGGGGTACGCGACGTGATCGAGGCGTCCTCCATCGCCGAGGCCAGGCCCCGGGTGGGCACCCCCCGAGACATCTGCGTCGCCGACGTACACCTCCCCGACGGTTCCGGACTGACCCTGCTCGCCGAGACCCGGGCGGCGGGCTGGCCCAACGGCCTGGCCCTGTCCGCCGCCGATGACATCGGCGCCGTGCGCAACGCCCTCGCGGGCGGCGTGAAGGGCTACGTCGTCACCGGCACCCGCACGAACCTCGGCATCCCCGGCCGTCCCGGAGCGGCGCCCATCGGCCCCGCGGGCCAGCGGCTGCAGCGCCGCCCTCCGGGCACCCCCGGCCACGGCGGCGGCTACCGGGAGCTGTCCGGCCGGGAGGTGGAGGTGCTCCGACTGGTCGCGGAGGGCCAGTCGAACAAGGCGATCGGGGTCTCCATGGGACTGTCGGCGCTGACCGTGAAGAGCCACCTGGCACGGATCGCCCGAAAGCTGGGCACCGGTGACCGAGCGGGCATGGTCGCGGTCGCGCTGCGTACCGGCATCATCCACTGATCGAAGTCATATCCCGGGTGCGCCCGCCGACGGAACGTTCCGTCGGCGGGCCCCTGCTGTACACAGATACTCTTGACTGGTGACCGACGCCCGAGAGACCGCAACAGAAGCACCCCCGGCGCCGGTCCCGCTGCTGGACCCGCGCGAGGGCATCCCGCCGGTGACCGCCAGCCCGGAGGCCCTCGCCGACGTCGTCGCGGCTTTCGCCGCGGGCTCCGGACCTGTCGCCGTCGACGCCGAGCGCGCATCCGGCTACCGCTACGGCCAGCGGGCCTATCTGGTCCAGTTGCGCCGTACCGGGGCAGGGACCGCGCTGATCGACCCCGTCGCCTGCCCCGACCTGTCGCCGCTGAGCGCCGCGCTCGACGGCACGGAGTGGGTGCTGCACGCCGCCACGCAGGACCTGCCGTGCCTCGACGAGGCGGGCATGCGTCCGGCGCGGCTGTTCGACACCGAACTGGCCGGCCGGCTGGCGGGCTTCGCCCGGGTCGGGCTCGGCGCGATGGTGGAGAACGTCCTCGGGTACGCCCTGGAGAAGGGCCACTCCGCCGTCGACTGGTCCACGCGGCCGCTCCCCGAGCCGTGGCTGCGGTACGCCGCGCTCGACGTCGAACTGCTGGTCGACCTCCGCGACGCGCTGGAGGAGGAGCTGCGCGCTCAGGGCAAGCTCGAGTGGGCCATGCAGGAGTTCTCGGCCATCGCCGCCGCCCCGCCGCCCCCGCCCCGCGTCGACCCCTGGCGCCGGACCTCCGGCATGCACAAGGTGCGGCGGCGGCGCCAGATGGCCGTCGTGCGCGAGCTGTGGAACCTCCGGGACCGGATCGCCCGCGAACGCGACGTCTCCCCCGGCCGCGTCCTGACCGACGCCGCGATCGTCACGGCGTCGCTGGAGGCCACCCCGAACGCCCACGCGCTGGCCGCGCTGCCCGGGTTCGGACACCGCATGGGACGGCGCCAGCTGGAGCAGTGGCAGGCCGCGATCGACCACGCCCGCAGCATCCCCGAGCGGGAGCTGCCGCAGCCCGGCCCCGCCTACACCGGCCCCCCGCCGCCGCGCGCCTGGGCAGACAAGGACCCGGCCGCGGCGGCCCGGCTGTCGGCCGCGCGAGCGGCGGTCTCCGCGCTGGCGGAGCAGCTGAACCTGCCCCAGGAGAACCTGATCACCCCGGACACCGTGCGCCGCCTGTGCTGGGCGCCACCTCGGGACCGCAGCCCGGAGTCCGTGGCGGCCTTCCTCGCGGACGCGGGCGCGCGGCCCTGGCAGGTGGAGCTCACGACGCCGATCCTCACAGCGGCGCTCGCGGCGAAGCCGCCGGCGTAACCCGGGGCGGGGTGGGGCGGGGTGGGGGGTGCCCCTCGCCACCCCCTGTCGTGTGCGGGTCCGTTGTGGTGGGCGGTGGGGTTGCCCGCCGCGGTCAGTGGCCCTGGCACCCTGTTAGTGTCCGGCCCGGGTCGGGGCCTTTGGGGCCGGCCATTCTGGACCGCATATTCGCGTGCATGGCGGGCACCACCTCGATCCGTCCCGGACGCCGCACACACATATGCGTCAGCGTCCAGAACGCCCACCCTCCCCCAGCCTCCGGCCGGGGGCGCCCCCAACGACCCCGTCCCCTCCGTCTTGTCGGCCTCTGACGGCCGGTGGGGGTGGTTCCAGGCACTTGCGGCAACCCCGGACGGCCTTCTCACCCACCCCCACCGGCCGTCAGTCGCCCCTGGGGGCACCTCCCAGCGGTAGCTGGGGGGGGACGGGCGGCGAACCCGGCGCCGAGCGATGTGGACGTAAACCGCGAGCGCCGTGGGGCCCCCGGCGCAGGCCGAGGGAGGACCCCGGCGCGGCACCGACCCCATACGTACCCAGCGAGGCGGCGACTGACCGCGCCGGACACCCCACCCCAACAGCAAGCACAACGCACCCCGCACACAACCACACCGGGCAGCCCGGCGCAGCCGAACGTGTGACCCCGCACACCCGCACTGTGCACATCGGTTACCCGCGAGTAGCATGGTCCGCGGAGCCGCCGTCTTCTGCCCGCGGCAAGCGAACCCGCATCTTGAGGAGAGCCAACGTGCCTCGTACCGCTAGGGACGTCGTCTTCGTCGACGGCGTCCGCACCCCGTTCGGCAAGGCGGGCCCGAAGGGCATCTACCACGAGACCCGCGCCGACGACCTGGTGATCAAGTCCATCCGGGAGCTGCTGCGGCGCAACCCCGCACTCTCCCCGGAGCGGATCGACGAGGTCGCCATCGCCGCGACCACCCAGATCGGCGACCAGGGCCTGACCCTGGGCCGTACGGCCGCGATCCTGGCGGGGCTGCCCAAGTCGGTGCCCGGCTTCTCCATCGACCGCATGTGCGCGGGCGCGATGACCGCCGTCACCAGCGTCGCCGGCGGCGTCGCCTTCGGCGCGTACGACGTGGCGCTCGCGGGCGGCGTGGAGCACATGGGCCGGCACCCGATGGGCGAGGGCGTGGACCCCAACCCGCGCTTCGTGTCGGAGAAGCTGGTCGACGAGTCCGCCCTGTTCATGGGTATGACGGCGGAGAACCTGCACGATCGCTTCCCGCACCTGACGAAGCAGCGCGCCGACGAGTACGCGGTCCGCAGCCAGGAGAAGGCGGCGAAGGCGTACGCGAACGGCAAGATCCAGCAGGACCTGGTGCCGATCTCGGTGCGGCGCACCTCCCCCGACGGCGGCGAGACGGGCTGGGGCCTGGCCACCACCGACGAGCCGATGCGCCCGGGCACCACGCTGGAGAGCCTGGCCGGCCTGAAGACCCCGTTCCGTGCCCACGGCCGGGTGACGGCGGGCAACTCGGCGGGTCTGAACGACGGTGCCACCGCCTCCCTGATCGCCGCCGAGGACGTCGCCCGGGAGCTGGAGCTCCCGGTGAAGATGCGTCTGGTCTCCTACGCCTTCGTGGGCGTCGAGCCCGAGGTGATGGGCATCGGCCCGGTCCCGGCGACGGAGAAGGCACTCGCCAAGGCGGGCCTGTCGATCTCCGACATCGGCCTGTTCGAGGTCAACGAGGCGTTCGCCGTACAGGTGCTGTCGTTCCTCGACCACTACGGCATCGCCGACGACGACGCACGCGTCAACCAGTACGGTGGCGCCATCGCGTTCGGCCACCCGCTCGCTTCCTCCGGCGTCCGTCTGATGACGCAGCTGGCCCGCCAGTTCGAGGAGCAGCCGCACGTCCGCTACGGCCTGACCACCATGTGCGTCGGCTTCGGCATGGGCGGCACCGTGATCTGGGAGAACCCGCACTTCGACGGAGGCAGCAAGTGACCACCACCGCCGAGCTCCTCAAGGGAGCGGCCGAGCTGTTCCCGGACGAGGTCGTGACGCAGGCGCACGTGCGCCACCTCGACCTTCCCCAGGGCGCCGGGCGTTTCGCGCTCATCACCCTGGACAACGGCCTGGACCACACCAAGCCGACCACCTTCGGGCCGCAGTCGCTGGCGAACCTGAGCGCCGCCCTCGACCAGGTCGAGAAGGAGGCCGCGGACGGCGGGATCGTCGGTGTGGGCATCACCGGCAAGCCGTTCATCTTCGCGGTCGGCGCCGACCTCAAGGGCGTCGAGCTGCTCAAGCGCCGTGAGGACGCGCTGGCCATCGGCAAGGGCGGCCACGACGTCTTCCGCCGTCTGCAGTCCCTCGCGGTCCCGACCTTCGCGTACTACAACGGCGCGGCCATGGGCGGCGGCGTCGAGGTGGGCCTGCACTGCAGCTACCGCACGGTCTCCTCGGCCATCCCGGCGTTCTCCCTCCCCGAGGTCTTCCTGGGCCTGGTCCCGGGCTGGGGCGGCTGCGCGCTGCTGCCGAACCTCATCGGCGCCGAGCGCGCGGTGAGCGTCATCATCGAGAACTCGCTCAACCAGAACAAGCAGCTCAAGGGCGGTCAGGTCTACGACCTGGGCATCGCCGACGCGCTGTTCGAGGGTGCGGACTTCCTGGAGCAGTCGCTCTCCTGGACCGCCGCCGTCCTCAAGGGCGAGATCGAGATCATCCGCCCCGAGGTGGACCGCGGCGAGGCGTGGGACGAGGCCGTCGCCAAGGGCCGTGCCTTCGCCGACGCCAAGGTGCACGGCGCCGCCCCGGCCGCGTACCGGGCGCTGGACATCATCGCCGCCGCCAAGAGCGGTGACCTGTCCGCCGGTTTCGACGCCGAGGACGTGGCCCTCGCGGACCTCATCATGGGCGGCGAGCTGCGCTCCGGCATCTACGCCTTCAACCTGGTGCAGAAGCGCGGCAAGCGCCCGGCCGGCGCCCCGGACAAGAACCTGGCCCGCCCGGTCACCAAGGTCGGCGTCGTCGGTGCCGGTCTGATGGCCTCCCAGCTGGCTCTGCTCTTCGCGCGCCGCCTGGAGGTGCCGGTGGTCCTCACCGACATCGACCAGGAGCGCGTGGACAAGGGCGTCGGCTACGTCCACGGCGAGATCGACAAGCTGCTGCTCAAGGGCCGCGTCAGCGGCGACAAGGCGAACCGCCTCAAGGCCCTGGTCTCCGGCTCCCTCGACAAGGCCGCCGCCTTCGGCGACGCGGACTTCGTCATCGAGGCGGTCTTCGAGGAGATCGGCGTCAAGCAGCAGGTCTTCGCCGAGGTCGAGGCGGTGGTGAGGCCGGAGACGATCCTGGCCACCAACACCTCCTCCCTCTCGGTCTCCGAGATGGCCTCGAAGCTGGAGCACCCGGAGCGGGTCGTCGGCTTCCACTTCTTCAACCCGGTCGCGGTGCTGCCGCTGCTGGAGATCGTGCGCGGCGAGAAGACCGACGACGCGTCGCTGGCCACCGCCTTCGCCGTGGCGAAGAAGCTGAAGAAGACCGCGGTCCTGACCAAGGACGCCCCGGCGTTCGTCGTCAACCGCATCCTCACCCGCTTCATGGGCGAGATCCAGAACGTCATCGACGAGGGCACCCCGGTCGAGACCGCGGAGAAGGCCATCGAGCCGCTCGGTCTGCCGATGTCCCCGCTGGTGCTGCTGGAGCTGGTAGGCCCGGCGATCGGTCTGCACGTCTCCGAGACGCTCAACCGCGCCTTCCCGGTCCGCTTCAAGGTCTCCCCGAACCTCGCGGCCGTCGTCAAGGCGGGCAAGCGCGGCTTCTACGTCTACTCCGCCGAGAACGGCTACAAGCCGGAGCTGGACCCCGAGGTCGCCGCGCTCCTGGTGCAGGGCGACAGCGTCCTGACGGAGGAGCAGGTGCGCGACCGCGTCCTGGACGCCGTGGCGCAGGAGATCGGTCTCATGCTGGAGGAAGGTGTCGTCGCCGAGGCGCAGGACGTCGACCTGTGCCTGATCACCGGCGCCGGCTGGCCGTTCCACCTGGGCGGCATCACGCCGTACCTGGACCGTGAGGGCGTCTCGGAGCGGGTGAACGGCAAGCCGTTCCTGGCCCCGGGCGTGGCCTCCGTCCCGGCGTAACGCCGGCTTCGCATGCTGAAGGGGCCCCCGCCGGACGGCGGGGGCCCCTTCAGCATGTGCGTCTCAGGAGGCCTGCGCGCCGCCGTCGGGGACGTGGGCGGTGCAGTAGGCGACCGTCAGATCCCGTACGAGGGCCTTGCGTTCGTAGTCGTCGAGGTCGACGAGCCCGCGGTCGGTGAGGCCGCGCACCGTCTCGCCGACGGCGGTCAGGGCGTCGTCGAGGGCGGCGCGGCGGTGCCGCGCGTCGAGGGCGGCCAGTTGGGCCCGGCGCATGGCGGGGGCGACCGCAGGGGCGTAGTCGATGCGGACGGGCTGGGCGGAGAAGACCTCGACCCCCACGGGCCGCAGGTCGCGGGTGAGGATCCGGGTGAGGTCGTCCGCGAGGCGGTCGGTGTCGCGCAGGGTGGGGCCGGGGCCGCGGAAGTCGTCGGCGGGCAGCCGGGACAGGCAACGGGCGACCGCGGCCTCGACCTGCTCCCGCAGGTAGCGGACGTGGTCGTCGACCGCGAAGCGGGCCCGGGCGGTGTCGCGGACCCGCCACACCACCAGGACCGTGGTCTGCAGCGGGGTGCCGTTGGCGTCGGTGGCCTCGATGGGGCTGCTGCGCCAGTGCCGCAGGCTGGTGTCGACGCGGCGGCGGACGAGCAGCGGGCTGATCCACAGCAGCCCGGTACGCCGTACGGTGCCGCAGTAGGCGCCGTGCCGGGTGAGCATCCAGACGGAGCCGGGGCGGCCCCGGACCAGGCCGAGCGCGGTGAAGACGGTCAGTGCCGCGAGGAGGGCCGCGGCGGCCCCGCGGACCAGGGCGGAAGGCCCGGCGAGGCACAGCGGGAGCACGGCCGTGCAGACGGCGGCCGCGAGGGCCGCCGACACGGCGAGGCCGCCGGGCAGGCAGCGTCCCGGACGCTCGGCGATGTCCGGCAGGTGCGCGGCGACGCCGCCGGGGGCCGCGCCGGGGGCGCCGTGGGGTGCCTGGGCGGGTGCGGGGATGGGGAGTTCGGCCGGACTCCCCTGCGCGGTTGTCGTCATGAGAACAGCCGCCTCCACGTCTCGGGACCCGGGTATCCGTCCGCCTCGCTTCCCGACCAGCCCTGGGCGCGCTGGAATGCCTCCACGGCACGCCGGTCGGCCTCGCCCCAGCGGGGGCCCGGCCCCTTCGCGTAGAACCGGCCGAAGCCCTTCGCCGCCAACCGCCGCCCGAGCGCGAGCACGTGCGGCCCCGACTGCCCGGGCCTGAAGCGCCCGATGCCGGGGTAGGCCGGCGGTGCCGAGGGGCGTCCGCCCCCGATGTTGGTCCCCGCGCCCTGGGTCAGGTAACGCCATGTCAGGGGACCCGGGAAACCGTCGGCCTGATCACCCCTCCAGCCCTGGGCGCGCTGGAAGGCGCGGGTGGCACGGCGGTCCGCCTCGCTCCAGCGGGGGCCGGGTCCGACGTGGTAGTACGTGCTCGCGCCGCGCTGCCGCAGCATCCGGCCGAGGCGGGTGATGTAGCCGTTGGAGACGCCGGGGCCGAAGGACCAGCTGCCCGGGTAGCCTGCGGACGGCAGGTCGCCGATGCCGATGTCCCCGTAGAGGTCGTCGTAGAAGTCGTCGTAGCCCTCGCCGCTGAGATATTTGTAGCGGTAGGGCACGTAGCGCTTGGAGTGGTCCCAGTAGGCGTACGGCGTCGTACGCACCCGGGGGCGCGGCCGGGTCTGCTCGTAGGCCACGTAGCGGCTGTGCGCGGCGTTCGCCCAGCCCCCGAAGATCGTGACGTGGGAGCCGTCGACGGGGTCGCGGGGGTTGTGGAAGAGCAGGATGTCGCCGGGTTCGAGCTCGTCGCGGCCGATCCGCTCCGCGAAGCGGGGCAGCGTCCCGGTCCATTGACTGCTGCCCAGGCCCCAGGCCATGGAGACGAATCCGGAGCAGTCCTGTCGGTAGCCGTCCCGCCAGCGGCGGCGCATGTCGTAAGGGACGCCGGCGTCGATCCAGTTCTGGGCCCGCTCCAGGATCTGATCGCGGGTCAGGCGGAGCGGCACGGCCGCGCCGATCCGGTCCGGCTGCGCCGCCTGCTCGGTCCGGCCGGCGGACGCGGCCTGGCCGGCGTCCTCCGCGGGGGCTGCCACGGCGGCGGGCGCCATGACGGCCGCGCCGGCCGTGGCCAGGACGACCAGCGCGGCGGGAGGGGCGGCCGGTGGCGCGCACGGCGGCGTGGCGCGGGACGCCGCCCGGATCAGCCGCCGCCGTGCACAGTCCTCGCAGACGCAGCCCGGCTGCGGCCCGACCTCGTCGAACACCGGTGTGGACATGCGCACCACCACTCCTCGCGATCGGATGCCACATGCCCTTATTACCCGATTTCCATCCAAATCTGATGGAATGAGCGCGGGCGGTGTGGTCAGCCGGTCGCGGTGGTGCCGTTCACGACCTCGGCAACGGCCTTGTCGACCAGTTTGGTCAGCTTGGCGGGAGTGAGCTCGGACGCGCCGCCCGAGGGGTCGGTCGCGGTCTCGCCGTTGACCTGCACGACCGGTGCGGTGGTGAACCCGGCCGCGGCGAACTCCTCCTGGGAGCGCCGCACCCAGCCGTCGTGGTCACCGCCCTGGACGCACGGGACGAAGTGCGTCTCGTCCACGTCGCCGACCTTCTTCGCCAGGTTCTTCAGGACCGCGTCGCTGTCGAGGTGGTCGTCCTGGACGTCGGCCGGCTGCGCGTCCCACACCTGCGCGACGTACGCCTGGAAACGGCCCACGTCCTGTGCGCACGCGGCCGCGTTGGCCGCGGCCAGGGAGCCCGCGCCGCCGTTCTCGGTGTCGGAGGGCGTCACCAGGCGGTAGTCGATCTGCACCTGGCCGGTGGCGACCAGCTTCGCGAAGGTGTCGGCGTACTCGGCCGCGAAGGCCTTCGACTCCGGGCTGCGCAGGTCCTCGTACACGGTCAGGGTCACCGGCAGCTTCGTCGGCTTGACCGGCACGGCGAGCTGCTCCTCACCGGAGGCGCCGACCGGCACCTTGACCTCGTGCTGCTTCTCACTGCGCACATGCGCCCCGAGGACGGCAGAGCCCCCGAACACCACACCCAGGACGATCACCGTCCCGGCGTAGGACCGCCAGCGCTTGGACTTCGTCTGCTTCACCGGGACTTTCTACCACCGCCCAACTGGCCGGTCCGTGGGAGGGTACGGCCTCGCGCGACGGGGAGCGAGGCCGGAGGACTGCCGGTGTCAGGACTTCTGGGCATACGCGTGGACGGTGATCTCCTGGTCTCCGTCCACGGCCGCGATGTCGAACCCGGCTCCGTCCACCCTTCCGTGGAGCGCACCTCCCGACAAGGGAGACGACTCGTCGATGTCCCACCCCGCCCTGTCCTCGAAGTACGAACCGAGGAGACGTCGGCGGCGTCCTCCGGAATGGCGATGCGGAAGTCGTGGAGCACCTCGTCCGGTGACCTGGACGTGCCGCTGACCGAGTCGGAGACCAAGAAGCAGCCGACCCACGCAACCGGCCCCCCGCAGAGAACAAGGAGCAGAGTGGAGACAACCGGCGCGACCGGACTCGGCCCACGCCGGCCTGCCCCCCGGCGCAGACGGCCTCCGCACCGATTCGCCTGCCAAGGCCCCTGCCTCCGGGGGTTTTCCGCAGCATCCGGCGATCGCCCTCCTGGGCACAGTGGGCCGGGACGGGGCTCCGCAAGGGCGTCCGGCACCGGGCCGCTTGTGGCAGGGTGGTCCGGTGAACGCCGAGACAGCGCCCCTGATCGTCGTCGACGCCGCCAACACCGTGGGATCCGTCCCGGACGGCTGGTGGCGTGACCGGCACGGAGCGACGGAACGCCTGCGGGACGCCCTCGCCGAGCCGGCGCGCACCGGGCTCCCGGAGCGGGCGGACGTGCCGGAGTGGGCACGGCGGCCGCCGCTCGACATCGTGCTCGTCGTCGAGGGCGCGGCCCGGGACGTGGCTCCCGCGCCGGGCGTACGGGTCGAGGCGGCCCCCGGCAGCGGCGACGACCTCATCGCGGAGCTCGCCGCATCCCGCCCTCCGGAACGGCACTGCCTCGTCGTCACGGCCGACCGCGAGCTGCGCCGCCGGGTGACCGCCCACGGCGCGGCCGTCGCGGGGCCGCGCGCGGTGCGCCCTCAGGGCCGGTGAGCGGAACGGGCGTACAGCACCGCTCCGTCGACAGTCGCGACGGGCTCGTATCCGCCCCCGTCGAGCAGGCGCCGCAGTGCCGGGATGCGGTCGGGTCCGTAGGGCGCGCCCCGTGAGTCGTCGACCACGGCGGCCGGGGGCGCGGCGGCGAACTCCCGGCGGAAGGTGTCCCAGGCGCCCGGTACGGCGTACTGCTCGCCGACCCGGGCGCCGCCCCGGCCACCGCTGAAGTTGGTGAGGAAGCCCGCGGTGAGGAAGCGGCCGGCCGGAGCGCGCCGGGCGAGCCAGTACTGTTCGGGGTGCATGCCCCACACCAGGACGGTCCCGTTCTCCGCGGTGTGCGCGCGGATCGCCGCGGCGACGGCGTGCGCGTGGTCGAGTTCCATACGCGAGGCCCCGAAGCCCCAGCAGGTGAAGGCGGCCGCCGCCAGCACCGTCCAGACGGCGGCGGCTTTCCGGACCGCCCCGCGCGCGGGCAGCCGGCGCAGCGCGGCCACACCGAGCAGCGTGAGCGGGGGCAGCAGTTGCAGGTAGTAGTGGCCGTAGAACTGGAAGCCCGCCACCACGGCGACGACGGCCGCCGCGAGCCAGATCCACAGGCCCGTCTCGGCGAAGGCCCTCCGGCGCGCCGCGAGCCAGGCGGCCGGCAGCACCAGGCCCGCCCCCGCCGCCAGGAGGATCGCGGCGTTGCCGAGCCCCCGCCCGGCGCCGAGCAGCCAGGCGCCCTCCGGGGACATGTACGCGCCGGACCCGGTGACCGTCCAGAAGGCGAAGTTCCGCGCGCCGGTCGCCAGGGCGACGGCTGCGACGGGCAGCGCGCACCCCGTGAGCAGCCAGCCCCACGCGCCGGCCGGCACCGCCGCGCTCGCCGGGGCTCCGCGCCGGGCCCGCCACAGCATCCAGACCACGGGGAGCAGCACCACCGCGCCGGTCTGCTTGGTCAGCGCCGCCCCGGCCACGGCCAGCCCGGCCGGGGCCCAGCGTCCGCGGTCGGCGCAGAGCACGGCGGCGACCGTCCACGGCAGGGTGAAGACCTCGAAACTGGCCGCCTGTGTGTCCTCGGGGGCCAGCCCCACGGACAGCAGCAGATAGCCGAACCCGGCGGCCGCGCCCCACCGGTCGCCCCAGCGCCGCCGGGCGAGGGCGACGAGCAGCGCCGCGGTGACCAGGTGCGCGGCGACCGCCGCGGCCCGCAGCGGCCACAGGGAGTCGTCCCCGAAGAGCGCGAACGCCCCCTCGTACAGCCAGGGCAGCAGCGGCGGCTTACGGTCCACGACGGTGTCGTAGAGAGCGCCGCCGCCGGCGAGCATGCGCGCCTGGGTGGCGAGGTAGCCCTCGTCGGGGTTCCACACCGGGCGTACGAAGGAGGGCAGGTGGGCCAGGGCCGCCACGAGCGTCAGCAGCGGCAGGAGCACCGGCCAGGAGACCAGGGAGAGCCGGGAGAGCGCCCCGGGCCGGACGGTACCCGCCCGCTGCTCCGGGAGCGCGGGCGCGGCGACGCGGGCGCTCTCGGGGCGGGTCGGCACGCGCCCAACGTACCGGGCGCCCCCCTGCCGCGTCAGGTCATCCCTGACGCGCCGGCCGGCGCATCCGGCTGTTCCAGTAGCCGTAGCCGAAGTAGACGACGAAGCCGAGGGCCATCCAGATGGCGAACCGCAGCCAGGTCTCGGCCGGCAGATTGAGCATCAGCCACAGCGTGGCGAGCACGGACGCGGCGGGCACCCACGGCACCAGCGGGGTGCGGAAGGCACGCGGCAGATCGGGCCGGGTGTGACGCAGCACCACCACGCCGACGGCGACGACGATGAACGCGAAGAGCGTTCCGATGTTCACCAGCGCCGCCAGCTCCTCGATGGTCGTGAAGCCCGCGACGATCGCCACGATGCCGCCGAGCAGGATCGTGGAACGGTAGGGGGTGCCCCGCGTGGGGTGCACCCGTGAGAAGAAGCGCGGCAGCAGCCCGTCGCGGCTCATGGCGAAGAAGACCCGGCTCTGCCCGAGCAGCAGGATCATGCACACCGTCGTCAGGCCCACCACGGCGCCGAAGGCGATCAGCCCGGCCCAGAAGGGGTGCCCGACCGCCTTGAAGGCGTCGGCCAGCGGCGCGTCGACCGACAGTTCGGTGTACTTCTGCATGCCGGTCACGACGATGGAGACGGCGACGTACAGCACCGTGCAGATCAGGAGCGAGCCGAGGATGCCCCGCGGCACGTCCCGTTGCGGGTTCTTGGTCTCCTCGGCGGCGGTGGCGACGATGTCGAAGCCGATGTAGGCGAAGAAGACCACGGCCGCCGCGGTGAAGATACCCATGACGCCGAACTGGGACGGCGTGAAGCCCGAGACCAGCTGGATGAGCGGTGCCTTGAGTCCCGCCTCCTCCCCCGTGGACTCCACGGCGGACGGGAGGAACGGGCTGTAGTTGTGTCCGTTGATGAAGAACGCGCCCACGATGATCACGATCAGCACCACGGCCACCTTGATGGCGACCACCACGGAGGTGACCCGGGCCGACAGCTTCATCCCGGCCACCAGGATGCCGGTGAGCACGACGACCAGCAGGAAGGCCAGCAGGTCGAAGTGGAAACCGCTCTGCTCGCCGCCGGAGAGCACGCCCGGCAGGTGCCAGCCCCAGTTGTCCATGATCGAGCGGACGTAGCCGGACCATCCGACCGCGACCACCGCGCAGCCCAGCGCCAGTTCCAGCACGAGGTCCCAGCCGATGATCCAGGCGGGCAGCTCACCGAGGGTGGCGAAGGAGAAGGTGTACGCGGACCCGGCGACCGGCACGGTGGAGGCGAACTCCGCGTAGCACAGGGCGGCGAGCGCGCACACGATGCCCGAGACGACGAACGACAGCGCGACCGCCGGGCCGGCGTTCTCCTTCGCGACCTTGCCCGTGAGGACGAAGATGCCGGTGCCGATGATGACACCGACGCCGAAGACCGTGAGGTCGAGGGCGGACAGGGACTTCTTGAGCGCGTGCTCGGGCTCCTGGGTGTCCCTCAGGGACTCCTCGACCGATTTGGTCCGGAAGAAACCGCTGCGACCCTTCGTAGTGTTACCGCCCACGTCCACCGGCGCACCTCCACAGTTGTTCCTGCATCACAGCACCCGCAGATGCGTGTGACCGGATCAGGCGCGCCTACACCTCGGCAGATGGGCCGGGCGATCACCCATAGGGGTGTCGCCCGGCCCGGTGGTGCCGCGGTGGGGAGGAAAGGGCGTCAGTCGCCCGCGACCTGGGGTGCCGGCTCGTCCGCGTAACGGCCCCCGAGCCGGGACACGAGGCCGGTGACCTGGCGCGCGATGTCCGGGGCGGTCAGGCCGATCTCGGCCATGACCTCCTTGCGGCTCGCGTGGTCCAGGAACTCCTGCGGGATGCCGAAGTCGCGCAGGGGCACGTCCACGTTCGCGTCGCGCAGCGCCTGGGCGACGGCGGAGCCGACACCGCCGACGCGGCCGTTGTCCTCGACCGTGACGACGACCCGGTGACCGGCCGCGAGGCCCGGCAGGGCCGCGTCGACGGGCTTGACCCAGCGGGGGTCGACGACGGTCGTGGTGATGCCCTGCGCGTCGAGCAGGTCGGCGATCTCCAGGCACATCGGGGCGAGCGCGCCCACGGAGACCAGCAGGACGTCCGGGTCGGCGCCGTCGGACTGGGACCCCGCCGCGCGGAGCACGTCCATGCCGCCGACCTTGCCCACGGCCTTGACCGCCGGGCCGACCGCGCCCTTGGAGTAGCGGACGACGGTCGGGGCGTCCTCGACCGCGACGGCCTCGCGCAGCTGGGCGCGGACCTGGTCGGCGTCGCGCGGGGCGGCGATCCGCAGGCCCGGGACGACCTGGAGGATGGACATGTCCCACATGCCGTTGTGGGAGGCGCCGTCGGTGCCGGTGACGCCCGCCCGGTCCAGGACGAAGGTCACGCCGCACTTGTGGAGCGCGACGTCCATCAGGACCTGGTCGAAGGCGCGGTTGAGGAAGGTCGCGTACACGGCGACGACCGGGTGCAGGCCGCCGGTGGCCAGGCCCGCCGCCGACACCGCCGCGTGCTGCTCGGCGATCCCGACGTCGTAGACGCGGTCGGGGAAGGCCTTGGCGAACTTGTCCAGGCCCACCGGCTGGAGCATCGCGGCGGTGATCGCCACGATGTCCTTGCGCTCCCTGCCGAGCTTGACCATCTCCTCGGCGAAGACCGAGGTCCAGTCGGCGCCGGAGGCGGCGATGGGCAGCCCGGTGTCGGGGTGGATCTTGCCGACCGCGTGGAAGCGGTCGGCCTCGTCCTCCAGGGCCGGGGTGTAGCCGCGGCCCTTCTCGGTGAGGCAGTGGACGATGACCGGGCCGCCGAAGCGCTTGGCGCGCTGCAGTGCGGACTCCAGGGCCTCGATGTCGTGGCCGTCGATCGGTCCGACGTACTTCAGGCCGAGGTCCTCGAACATGCCCTGCGGGGCGATGAAGTCCTTGAAGCCCTTCTTCGCGCCGTGCAGGGTCTCGTAGAGGGGCTGGCCGATGAGCGGGGTGCGCTCCAGCAGCTCCTTGGTGCGGGTGAGGAAGCGCTCGTAGCCGTCCGTGGTGCGGAGCGTGGCGAGGTGGTTGGCGAGGCCGCCGATGGTCGGCGCGTAGGAGCGCTCGTTGTCGTTGACGACGATGACGAGCGGGCGGTCCTTGGCCGCGGCGATGTTGTTGAGCGCCTCCCAGGCCATGCCGCCGGTGAGTGCGCCGTCACCGATGACGGCGACGGTGTGGTCGCGCTTGCCGAGGAGCTCGTTGGCCTTGGCCATGCCGTCGGCCCAGCCGAGCACCGTGGAGGCGTGGCTGTTCTCGATGACGTCGTGCTCGGACTCGGCGCGCGAGGGATAGCCGGACAGGCCGCCCTTGCTCTTGAGCTTGGAGAAGTCCTGACGGCCGGTGAGCAGCTTGTGGACGTAGCTCTGGTGGCCGGTGTCCCACAGCACCTTGTCCTTCGGCGAGTCGAAGACGCGGTGCAGGGCGAGGGTCAGTTCGACGACACCCAGGTTCGGCCCCAGGTGGCCGCCCGTCTTGGAGACCTCGTCGACCAGGAAGGTACGGATCTCGCCTGCCAGCTCGACCAGCTGCTCCGGGCTGAGCCGGTCGAGGTCGCGCGGTCCCTTGATACGGGTCAGCAGAGCCACCCGTGCCTCCTTGTTGTCGCTTTCCGGTTTCCCGAGTGTATGTGTTCGCGTTTTCAGCTCCGCACACACCCGTGCCCGGCGCTGGGATGATCTTCCCTGCGCCGGGCACGTCACGCCACTGGTGCGGTGCGGACCCTCAGCCGCGGCCCGCGGCCTTCTGGCTCTTGCGCGACACCGAGTCGATGACCACGGCGGCGAGCAGCACCGCGGCGGTGATCATGTACTGGAGCGCGGTGTTCATGTTGAGCAGGTCCAGGCCGGTCTGGATGGACTGGATGACCAGCATGCCGAGCAGCGCGGACCAAACGTTTCCGCGGCCGCCGAAGAGGCTGGTGCCGCCGATGACCGCGGCCGCGATGGCCAGCATCAGGGTGTTGCCGCCGCCCGCGCCGAGCGAGGCGGTGTAGGTCTGGGCGGCGAAGAACAGGCCGCCGATCGCCGCGAACGCGCCGGAGATGGCGAAGACCGAGATGCGGATCAGGGCGACGTTGATGCCGGCCCGGCGGGCGGCCTCGATGCTGCCGCCGACCGCGAAGATCTTGCGGCCGTAGGCCGTGCGACGCAGCACGAAGTCGATGATCACCAGGGCCGCGAGGAAGATCACCAGGGCGTTGGGCACACCGTTCGCCTGGTTCAGCACGTACGCGGAGATGAACGCGACCACGGCCAGGGCGCCGACCCGCAGCGCGATCTCGCTCGTGGGCCGGAACGGGACGCCCGCCGTGCGGCGACGGCGCTGGTCGATCAGCGAGCCCGCGAGCATGGCCACGGTGCCGAGGCCGGCCAGCAGGTAGGCGCCGGAGATGTCCTTGTCCAGGAAGAAGGACTGCTGGCCCAGGATGTGCAGCGGGCCGGAGTCCTGGATGGAGAGGCTTCCGCTGTCGCCGAGCAGCTGCAGCATCAGGCCGTTCCAGCCGAGGAAGCCGGCGAGGGTGACGACGAACGCGGGGACGCCGAGCTTCGCGAAGAACCAGCCGTGCAGGGCGCCGATGACGATGCCCGTCGCGATGGTGAGGAGCAGCGCCAGCCAGGGGTTCATCCCGTGGGTGGTCGCCAGGATGGCGAAGAGGGCCGAGGCCAGACCGCTGACCGATCCCACCGACAGGTCGATCTCGCCCAGCAGCAGGACGAAGTTCAGGCCGATGGCGAGCATGCCCGTGGCGGCCAGGAAGAAGCCGATGTTGGACAGGTTGCCGGCGGTGAGGAACTCGCTGGACTGGCTCTGGAAGACGGTCCAGATGATGATCAGGCCGATGATGACCGGCAGCGAGCCCAGCTCGCCACCGCGCACCTTGCGCTTGAACTCGGTGAGGTAGCCCTTGAGGCCTTCCTCACGGACCAGGAGCCGCGGGTCGACGAGGGGGACCGCCGCCGAGGTGGGGTCCTCCACCGAGGACGCGGCCTTCTCCGTCTTCACGGTCTTCGAGGTGTCGCTCACTTTGCCGCCTCCGTGCTGCGCCGCCCCTGACGGCGGGTCACGGCATTCTCCGTGGCACCGGTGATGGCGGAAATGATCTCTTCCTGGGACGTGCTCTTGACGTCGAACACGCCGTTGTTGCGGCCGAGGCGCAGTACGGCCACCTTGTCCGCGACGGCCTTGACGTCGACCATGTTGTGGCTGATCAGGATGACCGCGAGGCCACGCTCGCGCAGCCGCTCGACCAGGTCGAGGACCTGGGCGGTCTGCTCGACGCCGAGGGCGGCGGTGGGCTCGTCCAGGATCACCAGCTTGGGGTCGCCGATCAGCGCGCGCGCGATCGCGACGACCTGCCGCTGTCCACCGGACAGGCTGGCGATCGGGATGCGGACGCTCGGGATGCGGATCGACAGGGTGCCGAGGAGTTCGCGGGAACGCTTCTCCATCGTGACCTCGTCGATCACGCCGGCGTGCAGCAGTTCGCGACCGAGGTACAGGTTGCCCACGACGTCGAGGTTGTCGCAGAGGGCGAGGTCCTGGTAGACGGTGGCGACGCCGAGTCCCTGGGCGTCGTGCGGCCGGTTGATGTTGACCGGCTTGCCCTCCCACTCGATGACGCCCTCGTCAATGGGGTGCACACCGGCGATCGTCTTGACCAGGGTCGACTTTCCTGCGCCGTTGTCGCCGACGAGCGCGACGACCTCTCCGGCGTGGACCTCCAGGTCGACATCGGTGAGTGCCTGGACCGCACCGAATCGCTTGGAGACTCCGCGCAACGCCAGCACGGGCGTAGCGGACACGTGAACCATCTCCTTCGCCGCCTGACCGGCGGGGATGCCGCGCTTGAGGACAGGCGCGGAGTTTTGTGCGCAAGGCACAGGTTTACAAGATGAACGTGCGCGAAGCCAGTCCTCGGCATGTGCAGTGGTTCCGTCCGACGCCCGCCCCGGCAGCGGGGTCTTGAGTGAGGCGGGCGTCGGACAGGCTTCGCGCGGGCGGCCTCCGGTGGGCCGGAGGCCGGCCCGGGTTACTTGATGCCGGCGGCCGCGCAGGCCTTGGCGAACTCGGCGGTGCAGATCTGGTCCACCGTGTAGAGCTTGTCCGCGATCACCGTGTCCTTGACGTTGGCCTTGGTGACCGAGACCGGGGTCAGCAGCTGGGACGGGACCTTGTCACCGGAACCGCTGGTCAGCGAGGTGGTGGCCAGCGAGTCGATGCTCTTGCCCTCGACCAGGTTCACCGCGAGCTGGGCGGCGGCGTCGGCCTCGGGCTTGAACGCCTTGTAGACGGTGCTCGACTGGGTGCCCGCGATGATCCGCTGGATGCCCGCGAGTTCGGCGTCCTGACCGGTCAGCGGGATGCCGCTGATGCCGGCGCCCTTGAGGGCGGTGGCGATGCCGCCGGCCATGCCGTCGTTGGCGGAGTAGACGCCCGCGATGTTCTTGGCCTTGAGCTGGGTGATGGCCGCCGTCATCTTCTGGTTGGCGACGGTGTCCTTCCACAGACCGCTCTGCTCGTAGGCGATCTTGACCTTGCCGTCGAGGATCTTGTGGGCACCCTGCTTGAACAGCGCGGCGTTCGGGTCGGCGTCGTCACCGTTGATCATGACGACGTTCGCCGACGGCTTGGCCTTGGCGCCCAGCGCGTCGAGCAGCGCCTGGCCCTGGAGCTCGCCGACCTTCTCGTTGTCGAAGGAGACGTACGCGGAGACCGGGCCCTGGGCGAGACGGTCGTAGGCGATGACCTTGATGCCCTTGTCGACCGCCGCCTGGACGGAGGACTTGATGGCCGCGGCGTCCTGGGCGCTGATCACGATGACCTTGACACCCTTGGTGATCATGGTGCTGACCTGCTGGGCCTGCTTGCCCGCGTCGCCGGCCGCGTTCGCGTACTGGACGTCACAGTCCGCGCACAGCTCCTTGACCTTGGCCTCGAAGAGCGGCTTGTCGAACTGGTCGTAGCGCGCGGTGACGCTGTCGGGGAGCAGCAGGCCGATGGTCTTGCTCTTGCTGTCGCTGCTGCTGCCGCCGCCCGCCTTGTTGTCGCCGGCCTTGCCGCACGCAGCAACGGAAAGGGCCATGGAGACGGCCGCGGTGCCGATGACGACGCGACGCATCATTGCGTTCATGTGGGGTTGCCTCCCTGACAGGGCCGCAAGAGACTGCGGCCGAGGTGAGCGTGAGTCAACTCGGCAACAGCCTTGACGTCAAGAAGTAAATACTTAACGAGATGGCAACGGTGCGTTTCGTTATCTAGATGAACGCAGAGTGATCTCTACAACACAGCAACCGCTGCGGGAACATTAGCATCCAAAAGGGATGAATCCCCCACCTCGCTGAGCGCCAGCGCGAGGGCGCCCAGCACCTCCGCGCGAGCGCCCAGGCCGCCTGAGACGACCGAGAGCCGACGGGCGGCACTGGGGATCGCGTAGCGCGCCACGGACTCCCTGATGGGCGCCAGGACCAGCTCTCCGGCCTCCGCCAGGTCACCGCCCAGCACCACCCGGCTCGGGTTCAGCAGGTTGGCCAGGCTCGCGACGCCCATGCCGATGTGCCGGCCGACGTCCGCGATCACCCGCCGGCAGCCGGGATCGCCCTCCCTGGCCAGCTGCACCATGCGCGCCATGGTCAGGTCGGGGCCGTGGCTGCCGCGCAGCAGGTCCAGGACGTAGCGGGCGGCGGTGAAGGTCTCCAGGCAGCCGCGGTTGCCGCAGCGGCAGACCGGACCGGACTCGTCCAGCGTGATGTGGCCGATCTCGCCCGCGGTGCCACCGGGGCCGCGGTAGATGCGGCCGTCGATGACCAGCCCTGCGCCCACACCGCTGGCCACCTTGATGTACGCGAGGTCCTTCACGCCGCGGCCGCCGCCCCAGACCAGCTCGCCCAGGGCGCCGAGGTTCGCGTCGTTGTCCACCTGCACCGGCATGCGCAGCCGCTCGGCCAGCTCCTGGCGCGGGTTGATGCCGCCCCACCCCGGCAGGATCGCCGTGGAGCCCAGCGCGCCGGTCTCCACGTCGATCGGGCCCGGGACGCCGAGACCGACGCCGATCACCTTGTCGGCGCTGATGCCGCTCGACTGGATCAGCCGCGCGACCAGCTGCTCGGCCCGGTCGAAGCCTTCGGAGGCCGAACCGTCCACGTCGATCGGCTCGGACTGCTCGGCCAGCACCTGGTGGGCCAGGTTGCCGACCGCCACCCGCAGGTGGGAGTGGCCGAAGTCGACGCCCACGACGACGCCGGCGTCCCCGGACAGCGCCACCGCGCGGGCCCGGCGGCCCCCCGAGGACGTCGGCGTGACCTGCACGGTCCCGTTGTCGCGCAGCTCGCGGACGATATTGGAGACCGTCGCCGCGGACAGCCCCGTCGTACGGGCGATCTCCGCCTGCGTCAGCGAACCCGCCATCCGTACGGCCCGGACCACCCGTTCGAGGTTGGCCCGGTGCAGCGACGACTGGGATCCCGGAGTCTCCACGACCATTCCACTCCTGCCGAACCGGACGGGAGCCACGCCGATGAGACCCCGTCGTCTACAACATGTGAACTCTAAGCAAGCCTTTTGGTCCGCGTCCCGTCAAGGGGGAGAACCAGACCGCTATGGGAATGCCCGAATAATCCAGAAGCGGCCCCGCATCTGGCGGGACCGCTTCCGTTTCGGGCCGGTGACTGCGTAGGGTGACTACTTGAGCGCGCCGGCCGTCAGGCCGGCCTGGACCTGCTTCTGGAACACCGCGTAGACCACCAGGACCGGCAGCATCGAGATGGTCAGTCCGGCGAAGAGGCCGGACCAGTCGCCCTTGTACCCCTGCTGGACCGCGAGGTCCGCCAGGCCCTGGGTGAGCACCCATTGCCGGGTCTCGCCCTGGTTGAGCACCAGCGGCAGCAGGTACTGGTTCCACTGACCGAGGATGTTGAAGATGCCGACGCTGATCAGGCCCGGCTTCGCCATCGGCAGCATCACCTGGAAGAACGCCCGGGTGTGGGAGGCACCGTCGATCAGCGCCGCCTCCGCCACCGTGGTCGGGAGCGTTCTGAAGAACGCCGTCATGAAGAAGACGGTGAACGGCAGCGAGTACGCGATGTAGACCAGCACCAGCCCCGGCACGGTGTTGAGCAGGCTCATGTTCTTCAGGACGAAGAACAGCGGGACCAGCACCATGATCACCGGGAAGGCCATCCCGCCCACGAACAAGAAGTAGATGAACCGGTTCCCCGGGAACTCGAAGCGCGCCAGGACATAGGCCGCCATCGAGCCGAGGATCATCGTGCCGGTCGTGGAGAAGCCGACCACGACGAAGGTGTTCAGGAAGTACTGGCCGATGTTGGCCTTCGTCCAGGCGCGGCCCCAGTTCTCCCAGTGCAGCTCGGTCGGGAGCGACCACGGTGACCCCAGGATCTGGGCGTCGGTCTTGAAGGAGCTCCACAGGGCCCACAGCAGCGGGACGCCGACCATGAGCGCCCACAGGATGAGGAAGCCGTGGGAGAAGACGTTGAGCACGCCGCCCTCGCTGCTGCGCCACTTCCAGCGGACGGCCTGCCGTCGTGCGTCGCGGGAGTCGCGCTTCTCCACCTGTACGGTGTCCGTCGCCATTTGCCTTTCCCGTCCTTCAGAACTCGATCCGCTCACGGCGCGAGAAGCGCATCGTGAGGACGGCGAACACCATGGTGACGATCAGCATCGCGATGCCCATGGCCGCGGCGAGGCCGTACTGGCTGCTGTCGCGGAAGGCCGTCTTCCACAGCAGCAGCGGGACCACCTCGGTGGCGTGGTCGGGCCCGCCCACCTGGACGGACATGATCTGCACGACCGCGAAGGCGTCCATGGCGATGATGCCCATGTAGACCCAGCCGGTCTGGACCGTGTCCCACAGCAGGGGGAGGGTGATGCGGAAGAAGGTCGTGCCGCGGCTCGCGCCGTCCAGCAGTGCCGCCTCGTAGATGTCGGTCGGGATGGAGGACATGCCGGCCGAGAACAGCACCACGTAGAAGCCGACGTTGCACCAGATCATCACGACCATGATGCAGGCGAGGGCGAGGTTGGGATCGCCGAGCCAGGACTGCTGCAGCGACGTCAGGCCGACCGCCCCGAGCAGCGAGTTGAGCAGCCCGTCGTCCGGGTCGGGGTTGTAGATCTGCTGCCACAGGACGGCGACGATCGTGATCGACAGCACCTGCGGGAAGAAGTAGACGATCTTGTACAGGCCCGCCCCCCTGACGCCGGTGACCGCCGCCGAACCCCTTCTGCGGCGGCCACCGACGTTCAGCATGAAGGCGAAGAACAGGCCGAGCGCCAGCGTCACGACTGGCACCACCAGGAGAAGGATGACGTTGTGCCACAAGGCCTGCCAGAACAGGTCGTTGTGCAGCAGTTTGTCGTAGTTCTCCACTCCGATGAAGTTCATGTCGGGCGTCAGGCCGCTCCAGTCCGTCATCGAGATCTGGAACGCCTGGAGGAACGGCGAGATCACGAAGACGGCGTACAACGCCAGTGGAGCCGCGAGAAACCCGGCGATGAACCGGTACTTGCCGTGTCGCATGGCCTCGTCCCGTCAGGCGTGCTTGAACTTCTTGATCGACGAGTCCTTCTTGGTGTCGTCCGCACCCTTCTGCGCCCGCTTGATCCACTCATCGGCCTTGATCTTGCCAGTGAGCAGCTGGCCGGTGGCACCGCCGATGGTCTCGTTGCAGAGCTTGGGGTACCAGTCCTGCAAGCGCGGGTTGACCACGTTCGCCGCGGCCGCCTTCAGGCCCGCGCTCGCCGAGGTGAGGCCCGGCGTCAGGGTCAGGCCCTCCTCGGCGCCGGCGACACAGGTCAGCGACTTCAGGGAGGTGGTGAAGGCCTGGGCGTGCTTCTTGCTGAGCATGATGCGCAGCAACTCCATGCCGCCCTCGGGGTTCGCGCCGTCCTTGGCGACGATGAAGGGCTCACCCGAGGCGGCGCGGATCGCGCCGAACGGCAGCTTGTCGCTGCTGCCGGTGCCCAGGAGGGCGCCGACGCCGAGTTCGAAGTCCTGCGGCATCGTCGGCGCGGCCTCGTTCTCCACCCACGAGCCGTTCGGGATGAAGACGGCCTTGCCCTTGGTCCAGGCGGTCTGCGACTGGATGTGGGTCATGCCCTCGGAGCCCTTGAGGAAGTAGCCCTTGGCGGCCAGCTCCTCGTAGTACGCCACGACCTGCTTGACCGCGTCCGTCTGCCAGGCGCCGTCCTCGAGGTTGTCGATGGCGACGAGCCCCTCCAGGCCGCCGACCTTGGCGATCTGGGCGAAGAGGTCGAAGTGCACGTAGTACGGGTACTTGCCCGGGTAGGTGAAGGGGGCGATGCCCGCCTTCTTGATCTCCCCGGCGAGCTTGATCATGTCGTCGAAGGTCTGGGGGTACTCCCAGCCCTTGTCCTTCATGAGCTTCTGCGAGTACCACGTGCCGTAGACGGTGAAGGCGTAGTTGAGGGCGTAGACCTCGGTGCCACCGTACTGGCCCTGCTCGATGGTGCCGGCGACGAGGGTGTCGCGTACCTTCTTGCTCGGGTCGTCGATGGTGGCCGCGTCGAGCAGCGGGGTGAGGTCGGCGAGCTTGCCCTGGGCGGCCAGCGAGGCGGTGTCGAGGTTGTCGGCGCCGGAGTTGTCCATGACGTCCGGCGGGTTGCCGCCGGCGAAGCGTGGCTGCAGCTTGGGGCCGAGCGCCTGCGTGCCGGTGTGCTTGACGGTCACGCCGTAGGTGGAGTTGTACTCCTTCTCGGCGTTCTTGACGTAGTCGTCGCCGAAGCCGCCCTTGAAGATGAACGCCTCCATGGGCGCGCCCTTCTTCACACCGAGCGGGTTCTTGGCGGTGGTCTTGCCGGCGGGCTTCTTCTTGCCGTCATCGTCGCTGCCGCCCGAGGTGGCGCATGCGCTGAGGAGCGAAGCGGCCGGCACGGCCACCAGGCCCACCGCCATTGCGCGCTTGATCAGATCCCGGCGGTTGATGTCGGATCCCATGCTCAAAGCCCTCGCCTTCTCCAGGACTCGTGCGGTGCAGCGCAATTCGCCGACGACCGCGATCAGTTGAAGCTTGGGTGGTGCATCTTCGTCTGGTTGTGCGCGTCCGCCGAGGTGAGGGCTTCTCCACGAGCCGGGCGCCCGCCGTTCCCCCCGCCTTCGGCTCGGGTTCGCGAGCCCTTGGACGCCGACAGGTATAGTCCACTTCCCTTGGGCGAGGCAAGATCGAACGCAGGTTTGTCCGTGGGCTTTCCCGAGTTGAGACCTCCCCGAAATGCGGCCTACCTCCGCGATCCGCACACGGCGGCGGCCCGTTCATGCTCATCGAGCGGTGACGGGCCGCGGTTCGGGAGCACCTGGTTCACCCCAACGGAGTAACCCGGCGCACCACGGCGGGGCCGGATCCGCGCAGGCGCAGCAGCACGGTCCCGTGCAGGCGGCCGGCCGGGCAGTAGCCCCACCGCTTGGAGTCCTCGGAGCCGGGATGGTCCCCGAGGAGGACGAGCATCCCCGGCGGTACGAGCCGACCGGGGCAGCGGGCGGCCCAGGACGGTACCGGGTCTCCCCCGGCCGCGGCGACGCGCTTGACGTACCAGTGCGTCTCGTCCACCGCTCCGGTCGCGGCAGTCGCCCGCCAGCCGGTCAGCGGTTCGGGCCGGTCGACCACCACGACCCGGCCCCGGCGTGCCCGCAGCCCCCGGCGCAGGACCAGGACCACGTCCCCGTCCGCCAGCGCCGGGGACATGCTGTCGCCGGACACCGTCACCGCCACCAGCAGCCGCCGCGCAACCGCAGGCGCACCGACGGCGACGGCGATCACGGCGGCCGCGACGAGGGCGGCCGGCAGGCCCGGGCTCACGACGGGACCCCGGCCTGGTACCCCTCGGCCTGGGTGCGGAACATCCGCGCGTACGTGCCGCCGGCCGCCAGCAGGTCGTCGTGCGCCCCGTACTCGACGACCTGCCCGTCGCCGACGACGGCGATGGCGTCGGCCTGGCGGACGGCGTTCAGCCGGTGCGACACCAGCAGACTCGTGGCGCCCGACCGCAGCTCCCGCAGCCGGTCGTGGACCCGGCGCTCGGCCATGGCGTCGAGCCCCGAGCTGGGTTCGTCGAGGATCATCAGGTCCCGGCCCTCGCGCATCAGTCCGCGGGCGAACGCCAGGCGCTGCCACTGGCCTCCCGAGAGCCGCACCCCGGTGGCGGTGTCGTCCGCGTCCTCGCCGACGAAGAACAGTCGGCTGAGCAGCGTCCCGTAGCCGCGGGGAAGCTTCTCCAAGCTGGTGTGGACGTCCGCCCGCTCGGCGGCGGCACGGATCGCGTCCGCGTCGCCGATCCTGTCGACGTCGCCGATGCCGATGTTCTCCGCGGCGGTCAGGTCGTACTCCATGTAGTCCTGGAACACCACGCCGATCCGGCGGCGCAGTTCCTCGACGGGCATGTCGCGGAGGTCCACCCCGTCCCACAGCACGCTGCCTCGCTGCGGGTCGTAGAACCGGCACAGCAGCTTGACCAGGGTGCTCTTCCCCGCCCCGTTGGCTCCGACCACGGCGAGACTGCTGCCGTACGGGATGGACAGGTTCACGCCGCGCAGCACCCACGGGCCGTCGTCGGAGTACCGGAACCACACGTCGCGCAGCTCCAGCGCCGTGCGCAGCGCCGACGGGGGCTGCGGGCGGGATCCCGGTGCCAGGTCGTCCCGGACCCCGGTCACGGCGAGGAAGTGACCCATCAGGAGGGCGGCCTGGTGGCCCATGGCGACGTTCTGCACCAGGGTCCCGAGACAGGACTGCACCCCGGCGAGGGCGGTGACGAAGACGGAGACGTCACCCAGCGACACTGCACCGGCCGCCGCCTCGCGCACCGCCCAGAGGAGGCCGGCCGCGGAGAGCAGGGCACCCAGCAGGGCCAGGCACGCCTGGACCCCGACCGCCCGCGCCTCCAGCCGGTCCTCCTTGCGGTTGACCGCGCGCAGTTCCGTCAGCATCCGGCCGTGCAGGAAGTCGCCGAGCCCGAACAGGCGTACCTCCTTGGCCGCCTGATGGTCGGTGAGCAGCTGCTGGTAGAAGAGCTGCCGGCGGGCGGCCGGGCTGGTGCTCCACACCAGCCCGGCGCGGCGGCGGCTCAGCGCGAGCTGGGCGAACATCGCGGGCACGGCGGCCAGCAGGGCGACGACGGCCATCAGCGGGCCGATCGCCGCGAGGGTGGCCACGAAGCCCAGCACCGTCAGCCCGCCCTGCAGTGTCTGCAGCCCCACCGAGACCAGCTGGTCGGGGGCCGTCTGCGCGCTCTGCTGGGCGAGCCGCAGCCGGTCGTGGAAGGCGGGGTCCTCCAGCGTGCCGAGGCCGCTCAGCCGGTTGACCGCACCGAACAGCCTGTCCATGGCGTGCAGTCCGGCGGCCCGGCGGATCCGGCCGGCCGCGTACGCGGACACTGCGGGGCAGACCGCCAGGACGACGGTGAGGGCACCGATCCCCGCGGCCGGCCACAGCAGCTGCCCCAGGTCGAGGTGGCCGCGGGAGAGCCGGTCGAGGACGGACTTCATCAGCCACGCAACCCCGATCGGCGCGGCCCCGGACACCACCGCGAGGGCCGCCTGCAGCGCCAGCATCCCCGGCGAGGCCCGCAACGCCAGCCGGTAGGCGGCGGCGAGCCCGCGCCCGAAGGAGGCCGCCGCACCGGTACCGCCCGCTTGCTCGGGCGTCTCCCCGGCCGTCACCGGGATTCGCCGTCCGGCACCATCCGGCTGCGCCAGCGTCTGATCAGCCCCGCGGTCAGCACGAGGTCGAGGACCACGACGGCCGAGACGAGCACGAATCCCGCGACGAGGTACCGCATGGCAAAGTCCCTTTCTGCGATCACGCGCCGCCCGCCCGCGGCGCCGCCGGGGCGCGCAGCAGTGCCGCGAAGTCGTCGGTGAAGACGATGAGTGTGGTCAGGAGCGCCGCGGTCCCCGCGGCGAGCAGGGTCGCGGGGACCGCGGCGGGGAGCGTCGTCCCGCCGGTGAGCGCCAGTGCCGTGCCCGTCCCGGCCAGCGCGAGCAGCAGGAGGTTGCGCGCGATGTGCCATCCGCCCATGACGGCTGTCGTGGACCCGAAACAGGCGCAGCTCACGGACCGGCCGCGGGCGACGGCCGCGGCCGGGACGGCCGCGAGCACGGCGCAGAAGGGTACGGCGAGCACGAATCCGGCGGTCGTGCACGGCGGCACCGCGAGCAGCAGTGCCAGGGCGAGCTCCGCGAGCGGGACGAGCGCGGCGGCCGTCCGCCGCGCACCCGGCCGGTGGAATCCGAGGGCGGCAAGCGAACCGGCGAAGCCCCTCCGGTCGCGTGCCTTGGCCACCCCGGCGAACGCGAACACGGCGACGAGGGTGATCCTGCAGGTGAGCAGCACGGCGGACATGGATCTCCCGATAGGTGGCGGACCGGCGAGGACGGGCCCGCCCCGACGCGGGCTGCGGCCTGGCCGGGGGCGGCACCCCCGGCCAGGCCGCATGGGGGTCAGCCGCAGTAGTAGGTCCTGAGCGTGACGGTCTTGCAGCTGCCGTAGATGCACTTGTCGGCGCACAGCACGCTGGTGACCTGCTCCGTCCAGCAGACCGTCTCGCACATCGCCGAGGCGGTGGCGCGGGGCAGCAGGGCCTCCACGGCGCGCGAGGCGTGGCGCTTCAATGACGTGATCATGCCTACTCCTTCGTGGGATGCGGTGCACAGGGACGGGCACTTGCTACGGACGGCCCGGGTGGTCCCCGGCGCCGCCCGGGCTCAGACCGCGGCCGGGTAGCCCTGGAGCGCCGGGTATCCGGCGCCCGCGAGGATCGCGAAGCCGTCCGCGTCGTAGTGAACGAAGGTGGGAAAGCGGCGGACCCCGAACGCCCCCGAAAGCCGCGCGGTCAGGTCCTCGGTGACGACCTCCGCCGCGATGTCCCCCAGGCGTCCGGCGAGTTCGCTGCCGGCCGCGTCCTCGCCCCGGAGCACCGCGAGGGTGCGTCCGCCGCGGGACGCCACCCGTTCGGCGTACTCGGCGAAGTGGGGCAGGGCCTCGACGCAGGACCCGCAGTCCAGGGAGAAGAAGCCGAGGAAGGTCTCCTCGCCGGCCGTGCCCGCGGGGGCGAGCAGCCGGGCGAGCGGGCCGTCCGCGTCGATCGCGGGCAGCCGGTCTCCCACGACCGGGCCGGCGACCTCCCCAGGAGCGCGCACGGTCCTGGCGACCGCCTCGAGCTCCTGCCAGCGGCGAAGAATCACGATGATCAGCCCGAGGTTGAGTGCGGCCAGGATTCCGACCAGCACCAGCCCCGCGACGACGAACGGCATGGCCACGTCCTTCACCAGAGATCGACAGTGCGGTGGCCCGAGCCTGCCGGGTGCCACTGGCCATGGACTTGCCGGACGCTTGCCGCCCGCGGAGCGTGGCTGATACAACCAGCCCCCATGACGCATGGGGGAATGGGTTTTCGAGTGCTGGGCGGGGTCGAATGGTCGATCGGCGGACGCTCCCTCGACATCGGGCGCCGAAAGGAGCGGTGCCTCCTCGGGCTCCTGCTGCTGGACATGGGCCATGTCGTGCCGGTGGCGCGCCTGATCGACCTGTTGTGGGACGGCGAGGCGCCGGCCGGGGCCCGCGGCAGCCTGCAGGTGCACGTGTCGCGCTTACGGGCGCGCCTCTCCGCGGCGCGAGCGGAGGCGTACGGCTTCGGCATCGTGCGGCACGGCGACGGATACCTGGCCCAGGGGGACCCCGACGCGGTGGACATCCACCGCTTCCACGGCCTCGTACGGCAGGCGCAGGCGGCCGAGTCGCCCCGGGAGCGGTCCCGGCTGTTGACCGCGGCGCTGGCGCAGTGGCGCGGGCCCGTCCTCAGCGATGTCGCCTCGGGCACCCTGCGGCAGCGGCTCGGCGCCGGCTTCGACGAGGCGTTCCTCTCGGCGACCGCCCAACGGATCGAGGCCGAACTTGAACTCGGCCGTCACGAGGGGCTCCTCGCGGAACTGGCCGCGCTGACGGCGCGCCATCCCCTGCACGAGGGCCTGGCCGCGCTGCGGATGACCGCGCTGCACCGGGTCGGCCGGCGCAGTGACGCGCTGCGCGCCTTCGAGGAGATGCGGGAGCGGCTCGCCGACGAGCTGGGACTGGACCCCGGCGACGCGCTGCGGCAGGCCCAGACCCGGGTGCTGCGCGACGAGCGGCGGCGACCGCAGGTGCGGACGGCGGTGCGGCCCGTCCCGTCCTGGCTGCCGCCCTGCCCGGCGGACTTCACCGGGCGCGGCGGCGAACTGGCGCAGCTGAGCCGGATGGCGGCGGCCGCCCGGGTCGCCGGCGGTGGGGTGGCCGTGGTGGGGGCTGCGGGCGCCGGGAAGACCGCGACCGTGATGTGCTGGGCCGCCCGGCACAAGGCCGCCTTCCCCGACGGCTGTTACTTCGTCGATCTGCGCGGCCACGCGGACGGCCCGCCGCTCGCCCCGGTCGAGGCGATGCGGGAGGTGCTGCGCTCCGCAAGCGCCGAGCCGGACCGCGGACGCGGCGGGGCGGAGGGACCGGCGGCCACGCTGGCGGCGTACCGGCGGACGCTGGCCGGGATGAGGGCCCTGTTCGTCCTGGACGACGCCGTGGACGTGGAACAGGTCAGACCTCTCCTGTGGGCGGGCCCCGGCTCGCTGGTGGTGGTCACCAGCCGCAACCGCATGGGCGGCCTGGTCGTGGCCGGCGATGCCGCGGTGCTCGGCCTCGGGCCACTACAGCCCTGGGAGGCGACGGCGCTGATCGCACGGATCGTCGGCGCGCGGCGCGCCGCGGCGGAGCCGTCGGCGGTGGGCAGGCTCGCGGCGCTGTGCGGTCAGCTCCCCCTGGCCCTGCGCATCGCGGCGGCCGGGCTGGTCACCCATCCGCACTGCACGATCGAGGACCACGTGACGGGCCTGGAGGACGGCGGCCTCCTGGACGGCCTCGCCGTGCCCGGCGACCGCCGTTCCCCGGTGCGCACGGCGCTGGACCGCTCGTACCACCGGCTGACGCCCGGCGCGCGCAGTCTGCTGCGCGTCCTGGGCACGCTGCCCGGGGACAGTGCCACTGTCCCGGTGCTGGCCGCGCTCACCGGAGCCGACCCCGGGCTGCTGGCCCGCCGGCTCGACCTGCTGTTCGCCGAGCACCTGGTGGACTTCCGCGGCGGTGGCCGCTTCACGGTGCACCGCCTCGTGCGGGAGTACGCCCGCAGTGCGGGCGCGGCACCGGCACCGATCGGGTGACCGTACGCCGACGGGCCGCACCCCTCCGGGAGGGATGCGGCCCGTCGGTCGCGCGCGGTGATCCTTACCTGCGGATCAGGGAGCGCAGGACGTACTGCATGATGCCGCCGTTGCGGTAGTAGTCCGCCTCACCGGGGGTGTCGATGCGGACCACGGCGTCGAACTCGACGCCGGTGTCGGTCGTCACCTTGACGGTGCGCGGGGTGGTGCCCTCGTTGAGCTCGGTGATGCCGGAGAACGAGAAGGTCTCCTCACCGGTGAGGCCCAGCGAGGCCGCCGAGGCGCCCTCGGGGAACTGCAGCGGCAGGACGCCCATGCCGATCAGGTTGGAGCGGTGGATGCGCTCGTACGACTCGGCGATGACGGCCTTGACGCCCAGCAGCGCGGTGCCCTTCGCGGCCCAGTCACGGGAGGAGCCGGAGCCGTACTCCTTGCCCGCCAGGACGACCAGCGGGGTGCCGGCGGCCTGGTAGTTCTGCGACGCGTCGTAGATGAAGGAGACCGGGCCGCCCTCCTGCGTGAAGTCGCGGGTGTAGCCGCCCTCGGTGCCCGGCGCGATCTGGTTGCGCAGGCGGATGTTGGCGAAGGTGCCGCGGATCATGACCTCGTGGTTGCCGCGGCGGGAACCGTAGGAGTTGAAGTCGCGGCGCTCCACACCGTGCTCGGTGAGGTACTTGCCGGCCGGGGTGTCGGCCTTGATGGCGCCGGCCGGGGAGATGTGGTCGGTGGTGACCGAGTCGCCCAGCTTGGCCAGCACGCGGGCACCGGTGATCTCGGTGACCGGGTCCGGCTCCATGGCCATGCCCTCGAAGTACGGGGGCTTGCGGACGTAGGTCGACTGCGGGTCCCACTCGAAGGTGTTGCCGGTCGGGATCGGCAGCGACTGCCACTGGGCGTCGCCGGCGAAGACGTCCTGGTAGGAGGTGCTGAACATGTCCTGGCCGATCGCGGAGGCGACGACCTCGTTGACCTCCTGCTCGGAGGGCCAGATGTCCTGCAGGAAGACCGGCTTGCCGTCGGTGTCGGTGCCGATGGCGTCCTTGGTGATGTCCACCTTCATGGAGCCGGCGATGGCGTACGCGACGACCAGCGGCGGGGACGCCAGGTAGTTCATCTTGACGTCCGGGTTGATCCGGCCCTCGAAGTTGCGGTTGCCGGACAGCACCGAGGTGACGGCCAGGTCGTGCTCGTTGACGGCCTTGGAGACCTCCTCCGGCAGCGGGCCGGAGTTGCCGATGCAGGTGGTGCAGCCGTAGCCGACGAGGTTGAAGCCCATCTTGTCCAGGTACGGGGTGAGGCCGGCCCGGTCGTAGTAGTCCATGACGACCTTGGACCCCGGGGCGAGGGTGGTCTTCACCCACGGCTTGCGGCTCAGGCCCTTCTCGACCGCCTTCTTGGCCACCAGGGCGGCGGCGACCATGACGTACGGGTTCGAGGTGTTGGTGCAGGAGGTGATCGCGGCGACGGTGACGGCGCCGTGGTCGATCTCGTAGGTCGAGCCGTCAGGGGCCGTGACCAGGGTCGGGCGGGTCGGCACGCCGTTCGTGGCGGCCGGGGAGTCGGAGGCCGGGAAGGACTCCTTGCCCGACTCGTCCGCGGTGTCCACGTAGTTGCGGACGTCGGCCTTGAACTGCTCGGCGGCGTTGGCGAGGACGATGCGGTCCTGCGGGCGCTTGGGGCCGGCGATGGAGGGTACGACCGTGGAGAGGTCCAGCTCCAGCTTCTCGGAGAAGTCCGGCTCGGCGGCCGGGTCCAGCCACAGGCCCTGCTCCTTGGCGTACGCCTCGACGAGCGCGAGCTGCTGCTCGGAGCGGCCGGTCAGCTTCAGGTAGTTAATGGTCTCCACATCGATCGGGAAGATCGCCGCGGTGGAGCCGAACTCCGGCGACATGTTGCCGATCGTGGCGCGGTTGGCCAGCGAGGTGGCGGCCACGCCCTCGCCGTAGAACTCGACGAACTTGCCGACGACACCGTGCTTGCGCAGCATCTCGGTGATGGTCAGCACGAGGTCGGTGGCGGTGGTGCCGGTCGGCAGCTCACCGGTCAGCTTGAAGCCCACGACGCGCGGGATCAGCATGGAGACCGGCTGGCCGAGCATCGCGGCCTCGGCCTCGATGCCGCCGACGCCCCAGCCCAGGACACCGAGGCCGTTGACCATGGTGGTGTGCGAGTCGGTGCCGACGAGGGTGTCGGGGTACGCCTGGCCGCCCCGGACCATGACGGTGCGGGCCAGGTGCTCGATGTTCACCTGGTGGACGATGCCGGTGCCCGGCGGAACGACCTTGAACTCGTCGAACGCGGTCTGGCCCCAGCGCAGGAACTGGTAGCGCTCCTTGTTGCGGCCGTACTCCAGCTCCACGTTCTGCGCGAAGGAGTCCGGGGTGCCGAACTTGTCGGCGATGACGGAGTGGTCGATGACCAGCTCGGCCGGGGCGAGCGGGTTGATGCGGGACGGGTCGCCGCCCAGTTCCTTGACGGCCTCGCGCATGGTGGCGAGGTCGACCACGCACGGCACACCGGTGAAGTCCTGCATGATCACGCGGGCCGGCGTGAACTGGATCTCCTGGCTCGGCTGGGCCTGCGAGTCCCAGTTGCCGAGCGCGCGGATGTGGTCGGCCGTGATGTTCGCGCCGTCCTCGGTGCGGAGCAGGTTCTCCAGCAGCACCTTCAGGCTGTAGGGGAGGCGCGCGGCGCCCTCGACCTTGTCCAGCCGGAAGATCTCGTACGATTCGTCGCCCACCTGCAGGGTGCTGCGGGCGTCGAAGCTGTTCGCCGACACGACAGTCTCCTTCGTAACTTTGCGCGTACCACCGCAATGCTGCCGCTACGGCCCCCAGGCCGATCCGCTAAGGTAAGGCTAAGTAAGGTGAGCCTTACCTCTGGCGGCAGCGGTGCGCCTCGGCAGATATCTCGATGTCGAGATAACTCTAATACATCACCGCTGCCGGGTCATGCGCTGGGCCGCCTGCGCGCGGCTCCACGAGGCACCCGCACGCCGTCCTCACTAACGCCTTCCCGTACCGCTGCCGGCCAATCGACGGCCGGGAGGCGCTGCTACGTCCCTACGTGCTGCCGCACCGCTCGGCTCAACGCCCTCCGGACGCGCTCCACGGCACCCGAGCCCCCGCCTCAGGCTTCCGGCCGCATCAGGGCGTTGAGCTCGTCCCATGGGATGCCGCCGTCCAGCGCGGCGTACGTGCCGACGGCCAGCAGTTCGCGGGTGGCGCGGTCGACGAGGGCGTAGGCGGCCTCCGCGACGGCGCTGCCGAGGCTGACGCGCGCGGCGCCGGCGGAGGCGAGGACGGACACCGGGGGCGCGCCGGGCCCGGCGAGGATGCCGACGGGGGCGTCGATTCCCTCGGCCAGGGCGCTGACCACGTCCGGGTCGGTCACTCCGGGCACGAAGATCCCGTCGGCGCCCGCCGCGAGGTAACCGGCGGCCCGTTCCAGGGTCTCCCCCAGGTCGCCGGAGCCGCGCAGATAGGCGTCGGTGCGGGCGTGGACGAACAGCGGCACCCCGGCCTCGCCGGCCGCCCGGCGTGCGGCGGCGATACGGGCGGCCTGGTTGGCGGGGGCGCGCAGCGGCTCGGGGCCGCCGGTGTACGAGTCCTCGATGTTGACCCCCACCGCACCCGCGGCGAGGACGGCCCGCACGGTCTTCGCCACGCCCTCCGGGTCGGCCGCGTAGCCGCCCTCGATGTCGGCGCTGACGGGGACGGAGACGGCCGCGGCGACCCGTGCGGTCAGCTCCAGCGCGAGACCCGGGTCGACGTGGTCGCCGTCCGCGGTGCCCAGGGTCCAGGAGACGCCGGAACTGGTGGTGGCGATCGCGGCGGCCCCGGCGCGCTCGGCGACGCGGGCACTGGCGGCGTCCCAGGCGTTGGCCAGCAGCAGCGGGCGCCCGGGGACGTGAAGGGAGCGGAAGAGTTCGGCCTTGGCCTTGAGTTCGCTGATCACGTCCCGCAGTCCATCACCGGCCCGGGGCCCGCGTCCGGCGGATTTCCGACACGTACGTCCCGTGTCGCCGCCTCGCACGTCGATGTCGGATTCTCGCTAGCCCCGGCCCGCCCGCCCCACGGATGCTGGGGGATGTGCATGAGGACTTCGAGCGCTGCGTGCGCGCCGTTCAGTCGAAGGACTCCCGTTTCGACGGGTGGTTCTTCACCGCGGTGCTGACCACCCGCATCTACTGCCGTCCCGGCTGCCCGGCGATGCCCCCGAAACCGCAGAACATGACGTTCTACCCGAGTGCGGCCGCCGCCCAGCAGGCCGGCTTCCGGGCCTGCAAGCGCTGCCGCCCCGACGCCAGTCCCGGCTCGCCCCGGTGGAACGAGCGGGCGGACCTGGTGGCCCGTGCGATGCGGCTGATCGCGGACGGGGTCGTCGACCGGGACGGCGTGCCGGGTCTGGCGGCACGGCTCGGCTACAGCACGCGCCAGGTCGAGCGGCAGCTGCGGGCCGAGCTCGGGGCCGGGCCGCTGGCCCTGGCCCGGGCGCAGCGGGCGCAGACGGCCCGTCTGCTGGTCGAGACCTCGGAGCTGCCGATGGGTGACGTCGCCTTCGCCGCCGGGTTCACCAGCATCCGCACCTTCAACGAGACCGTGCGCGAGGTCTTCGCGATCACTCCGAGCGAGCTGCGGTCGCGGGCGGCCCGGCAGCGGCGCACCTCCCGGGCCGAGGTCGTCTCGGGGTCGGTGGCGCTGCGGCTGCCCTTCCGGGCGCCGCTGTGCCCCGACAACCTCTTCGGTCACCTCGCCGCGACCGCCGTACCGGGCGTGGAGGAGTGGCGGGACGGCGCCTACCGCCGCACGCTGCGGCTGCCGCACGGCCACGGGATCGTCGCCCTGCGGCCCGGGCCCGACCACATCGCCTGCCGGCTCTCCCTCACGGACTGGCGGGACCTGTCGCACGCGATCAGCCGTTGCCGGTGGCTGCTCGACCTGGACGCGGACCCGGTCGCCGTCGACGCGCTGCTCCGCGAGGACCCGCTCCTCGCCCCGTACGTGGACAAGAACCCCGGCCGCCGGGTGCCGCGCACGGTGGACGGCGCGGAGTTCGCGGTGCGCGCGGTGCTCGGCCAGCAGGTGTCGACGGCCGCGGCGCGCACGCTGGCGGGACGGCTGGTGGCGGCGCACGGGGAGCCCGTCGCCGACCCCGGGGGCGGGCTGACCCGCCTCTTCCCCCCGCCCTGGGCGCTGACGGCCCTGGACCCGGAGTCACTGGCGATGCCGCGCACCCGGCGGGCCACGCTGACCGCGCTGGTGGAGGCGCTCACCGGAGGCGGCCTCGACCTGGACGTCGGCAGCGACTGGGAGAAGGCGCGGCAGCAGCTCGCGGCGCTGCCGGGCTTCGGCCCCTGGTCGGTCGAGGCGGTCGCGATGCGGGCCCTCGGCGACCCCGACGCCTTCCTCCCCACCGATTTGGGTGTACGGCTGGCCGCGGAAAAACTGGGCCTCCCGGCCACCCCCGCCGCCCTCGTCCGGCGGGCCGCGGCCTGGCGTCCGTGGCGCGCCTACGCCGTCCAGCACCTGTGGGCCACCGGCGACCACCCGATCAACGTCCTGCCGACCGACCGAGCCTGAGGAACGATCATGTCCCTTCGCACACACGCCCTCATCGACAGCCCGGTCGGCCCGCTGACCCTGGTCGCGACCGACCGCGTCCTGTCAGGTCTCTACATGACCGGGCAGCGCCACCGCCCGCCCGAGGAGTCCTTCGGCGCGCGTCACGACCCGGCCGAGTCCCCGTTCGCGCGGGCCACCGAGCAGCTCCAGGCCTATTTCGCGGGTGAGTTGACCGTCTTCGACCTGCCGATGGACCTGCGCGGCACCCCCTTCCAGCAGCGCGTCTGGGCAGGCCTGCGGGCCATCCCGTACGGCACCGTCATGACATACGGTCAGCTCGCGGACAAGCTCGGCAGCCCCGGGGCGTCACGCGCCGTGGGCCTCGCCAACGGGCGCAACCCGGTCGGCATCATCGTCCCCTGCCACCGGGTGGTCGGCGCCTCCGGCAGTCTCACCGGCTACGGCGGCGGACTGGAGCGCAAGCGCTACCTTCTGGACCTCGAGCTCGGGTTGACATCTCATATGTGAGATAGTCTCGCCCCATGGGAGACGACTACCTCGCACGCATCGGCAAGCTCATCCGTGACGCCCGCCAGCACCGGGGCTGGACTCAGTCCCAGCTGGCGGAGGCCCTGGGGACCAGCCAGAGTGCGGTGAACCGTATTGAACGCGGGAACCAGAACATCAGCCTTGAGATGATCGCCCGAATCGGTGAGGCGCTCGACAGCGAGATCGTCTCCCTCGGCTACGCGGGTCCCATGCATCTGCGCGTGGTGGGCGGCCGTCGGCTCTCCGGCTCCATCGACGTCAAGACCAGCAAGAACGCGTGCGTGGCGCTGCTGTGCGCCACGCTGCTGAACTCCGGGCGGACCACCCTGCGCCGCGTCGCGCGGATCGAGGAGGTCTACCGCATCCTGGAAGTGCTGAACAGCATCGGCGTGCGCACCCGCTGGATCAACGACGGCAACGACCTGGAGATCGTCCCGCCCGCACGGCTGGAGCTGGACGCCATGGACACCGACGCCGCCCGCCGCACGCGCAGCGTCATCATGTTCCTCGGCCCCCTGATGCACCGCACCGACCGCTTCCGCATCCCGTACGCGGGCGGCTGCGACCTCGGTACCCGTACCGTCCAGCCCCACATGACCGCGCTGCGGCACTTCGGGCTGGAGGTGACCGCCACCAGCGGGATGTACCACGCCCGGGTCGCCCCCTCGGTGGCCCCGCGGCGGCCGATCGTGCTGACCGAGCGCGGCGACACCGTGACCGAGAACGCGCTGCTGGCCGCCGCCCGGCACGACGGGGTCACCGTCATCCGCAACGCCAGCTCGAACTACATGGTCCAGGACCTGTGCTTCTTCCTGGAGGAGCTGGGCGTCCGGGTCGACGGCATCGGCACCACCACGCTGACCGTGCACGGCGTCGCCGCCATCGACCGGGACGTGGACTACGCGCCCTCCGAGGACCCGGTGGAGGCGATGAGCCTGCTGGCGGCGGCCGTGGTCACCGAGTCCGAGCTGACCATCCGCCGGGTGCCGGTGGAGTTCCTGGAGATCGAGCTGGCGGTCCTGGAGGAGATGGGGCTGGACCACGAGCGCTCGGCCGAGTACCCCGCCGACAACGGCCGCACCCGGCTGATCGACCTCACCGTGCGCCCGTCCAAGCTGCGCTCCCCCATCGACAAGATCCACCCCATGCCCTTCCCGGGCCTCAACATCGACAACGTGCCGTTCTTCGCGGCCATCGCCGCCACCGCCCAGGGCTCGACCCTCATCCATGACTGGGTCTACGACAACCGCGCCATCTACCTCACCGAGCTGACCCGGCTCGGCGCCAACGTCAAGCTCCTGGACCCGCACCGGGTCCTGGTCGAGGGCCCGACCCGCTGGCGCACCGCCGAGATGATGTGCCCACCGGCCCTGCGGCCCGCGGTCGTCACCCTGCTGGCGATGCTCGCCGCCGAGGGCACGTCGGTCCTGCGGAACGTGTACGTCATCAACCGCGGCTACGAGGACCTGGCCGAGCGGCTCAACTCGATCGGGGCGCAGATCGAGACCTTCCGCGACATCTGACCGGCCCGGGTGTCGATCCGGGCGCTCGCCGTTCGTGTAGAGGGTGGAACGCCGGCGCAGGGCCGGCCCGGACCGCGAGGACGGCCGAGATGAAGCACTATCTGCTCAGCGTGTACCAGCCCGAGGGAGCCCCGCCCCCGCCCGAGTTCCTGGCGAAGGTCATGGCGGACCTCGACGTCCTGAACCGGGAGATGAAGGACGCCGGGGCCTGGGTGTTCGGCGCGGGCCTGAACGCCCCGAGCACGGCGACCGTGCTGCGGCCGCAGGGCGACGAGGTGCTCACCACGGACGGCCCGTTCACGGAGAGCAAGGAGTACCTCGGCGGCTTCACGATCATCAAGGCGGCCGACCTCGACGCGGCGCTCGCCTGGGGCCGCAGGCTGGCCCTGGTGACCACGCTGCCCATCGAGGTCCGGCCGTTCGCCCACGAGATCGAGGACTGACACCCGCCGTGCCGGATCTCCAGGCCGCCGAGGTCGAACGCGTCTTCCGCGAGGAGTACGGGCGCGCGGTGGCCGTCCTGGTCCGCCGGTTCGGCGACATCGACGTCGCCGAGGAGGCGGTCCAGGACGCGTTCACCACGGCCCTGCAGCGGTGGCCGGAGACCGGGCTGCCGCCGAGCCCGGCGGGGTGGATCATCACCACCGCCCGCAACCGCGCGATCGACCGGCTGCGCCGCGAGGCGGCCCGCGCGGACGGGCACGCCCGGGCCGCCCTGTTGCGGGGCGGGCAGGACGGCCAGGACGGCCACGAGCCGGGCGAGGAGGGCCCCGTGCGCGACGAGCGGCTCCGTCTGATCTTCACCTGCTGTCACCCCGCGCTCGCCCCGGCGGCGCGGGTCGCGCTGACGCTGCGGCTGCTGGGCGGTCTCACCACCGCCGAGATCGCCCGCGCCTTCCTCGTCCCGGAGACCACCATGGCGCAGCGGCTGGTCAGGGCCAAGGGCAAGATCCGCGATGCCCGGATCCCGTACCGGGTCCCCGACGAGGCCGACCTGCCGGACCGGCTCGGGGCGGTCCTCGCGGTGCTGTACCTGATCTTCAACGAGGGGTACCTGCCCGGCTCCGGCGACCGCCTGGTGCGCGAGGACCTGTGCGCCGAGGCGATCCGCCTGGGCCGGCTGCTGGCCGGCCTCATGCCCGACGAGCCCGAGGCGCTGGGCCTGCTGGCCCTGATGCTGCTCGTCCAGGCGCGCCGCCCGGCCCGCACCGGCCCGGACGGCGCCCCCGTGCCGCTGGCCGAGCAGGACCGCGAGCGCTGGGACCGGGCCCTGGTCGACGAGGGGCAGGCGCTGGTCCGCCGCTGTCTGCGGCGGGGCAGGCCCGGGCCCTACCAGATCCAGGCGGCGATCAACGCCGTCCACAGCGACGCCCCGGTCGCGGCCGCCACCGACTGGCGGCAGATCCTGGCGCTCTACGACCAGCTCGCGGCGGTGGCCCCCGGTCCCGTGGTGGCCCTCAACCGCGCCGTCGCGCTCGCCGAGGTCGAGGGTCCGGACGTCGCGCTGGCCGCCGTGGACGGCCTCGCCCTGGACGGCTATGCCGCCTTCCACGTCGTCCGCGCCGACCTGCTGCGCCGCCTGGGCAGGACCCCGGAGGCCGCCCAGGCGTACGGGGCGGCGATCGCCCGTACGGAGAACGGGGCCGAACGGGACTTCCTGCGCCGTCGCCGCCGGGCGCTCGGCCCGGCCTGACCGGCGCGCCCGGAGCCGGTCGGGCGACGCCGCAGCGGGGGCGCGCCCCCGGCTGCGGCAACGGGGCCCGGGGCCGGCCCGGGCCGCGGATCAGGAGAGCACGGCGAGGCCGTCGAGTTCGACCATGGCCTCCTCGTCCCAGAGGCGCGTGATGCCGATGACCGCCATGGCCGGGTAGTCGCGGCCGGCCAGGGCGCGCCAGATGCGGCCGAGCTCGGGGGCGTGGTCGCGGTAGGCCGCGACGTCGGTGGTGTGGACGGTGAGCCGGGCGAGGTCGGCGGGGGTGCCGCCGGCCGCCTGGAGCGCGGTGAGCAAATTGATCAGGGCGTGCTCGAACTGGGCGGGGAGCGTGTCGCCGACGACCTTGCCCCCCGAGTCGAGCGCGGTCTGGCCCGCGAGGAGGACGAGGGTGCGGCCGGTGGCGGTGACGGCGTGGCTGAAGCCGGTGGGCGGGGAGAGCTCGGGCGGGTTGATCCGGTGCAGGGTCATGCGAAGAGCTCCTTGGCGATGATCGACCGCTGGACTTCGGTGGCGCCTTCGTAGATACGCGGTGCGCGGACCTCGCGGTAGAGGTGTTCGAGAAGATGGCCGCGCTCCAGGGCGCGGGCCCCGTGGATCTGGACGGCGGCGTCGACGGCGTACTGGGCGGTCTCGGTGGCGAAGAGCTTGGCCATGGCGGAGCTGCGGGCGGTGCCGGGCGCGCCGGAGTCGTAGGCCTCGGCGGCGGCGTAGACCAGCAGGCGGGCGGCCTCGGTGCGGGTGGCCATCTCGGCGAGGGTGTGCGAGACGGCCTGAAGGTCCTTCAGGGGCGCGCCGAAGGCGGTGCGGGTGGCGGCGTGGACGGTGGCCGCGTCGAGTGCGGCCTGCGCCATGCCGACGGCGAAGGCGCCGACGCTGGGGCGGAAGCGGTTGAGGGTGGTCATGGCGACGCGGAAGCCCCGGTCGACCTCGCCGATCACGTCACCCTCGCCGACCGGCACGGCGTCGAAGAGCAGCCGGCCGATGGGGTGCGGCGAGAGCATGTCGAGGCGTTCGCCGGTGAGGCCCGGTCGGTCGGCGGGGACCGCGAAGGCGGTGACGCCGCGGGCTCCCGCGCCGGGGGTGGTCCGGGCGAAGACCGTGTAGAGGTCGGCTTCGGGGGCGTTGGAGATCCAGCACTTCTCGCCGCTGAGCCGCCAGCCGCCCTCCGGCGCGGGCTCGGCGGCCAGTTCGAGGGCGGCGGCGTCCGAGCCGGCGCCCGGTTCGGTGAGCGCGAAGGCCGCGACGGCCTCGCCGGAGATCACGCGAGGGATCCAGCGGGCGGCCAGCTCCGGGGAGTCCAGCAGCGGGTGGGCGCCCAGTCCCTGGAGGGCGAGGGCGGTCTCGGCCTCGGTGCACTCGCGGGCCAGGGACTCCCTGAGCAGGCAGAGGTCGAGGGCGGTTCCGGGGAAGAGCCGTGCGAGCAGGCCGAGTTCGCCGAGGGCGGCGAGCAGCGGCCGGTTGACGCGCCCGGATTCGCCCGCCTCCGCCAGCGGCCGGAGCCGCTCGGCGGCCCAATCACGGACCTGTGCACACCACTTGAGCTGTTCCGAGTCGAGCGCGAACGATGCCACGCGGCACCTCCCGTATCGCGTACCGTTGACTGCCGTCACAAACACGTTACGCTGAATCCGTCCGCAACCAGGTGCCAACGAGGGGCGAACCCGCCATGGACCTGCTGCCATCAGCACACGTGGACACTTTCCCGCGGGATCACCTCCCGCCGCGTGACCAGTGGCCCGTCCTGACCCGAGACCTCCCCGAGCTGGCCTATCCCGACCGGCTCAACTGCGGTACCGAACTCCTCGCCACCGGCCTGCCCGGCGCGCCGTGCCTGCGGATGCCGGGCGGCGAGGTCTGGTCGTACGCGGACCTGCGCGCCGCCGCCGACCGCATCGCGCACGTGCTGACCGACGACCTGGGGGTGGTTCCCGGCAACCGCGTGCTGCTGCGCGGGCCCACCACGCCCTGGCTGGTGGCGTGCTGGTTCGCCGTCATGAAGGCGGGCGCTGTCGCGGTGACCGTGCTCGCGGCGCACCGCCCGCACGAGCTGGCGACGATCTGCGCGATCGCCGAGGTCCGGCACGCGCTGTGCGACATCCGCTCGGTCGACGACCTCGCCAAGTGCGAGGCGCCCGGGCTGCGCATCGCCACGTACGGCGGCGAGGCCCCGGACGACCTGCTGCGGCTCACCGCGGGCAAGCCGGACTCCTTCCCCGCGGTGGAGACCTCCGCCGACGACGTCGCGCTGATCGCCTTCACCTCCGGCACCACCGGCCGCCCCAAGGGGTGCATGCACTTCCACCGGGACGTCCTGGCGATCGCCGACACCTTCTCCGCCCGCATACTGGAACCCCGCGCCGAGGACGTGTTCGCCGGCAGCCCGCCGCTGGGCTTCACCTTCGGGCTGGGCGGGCTCGTCGTCTTCCCGCTGCGCGTCGGGGCGTCGGCGCTGCTGCTGGAGCAGGCCGGTCCCGAGCAGCTGGCCCGCGCCGTCGCGGAGCACCGGGTGACCGTGCTGTTCACCGCGCCCACGGCCTACCGGGCCATACTCGCCTCGCACGGCTCCCGTGACCTGTCCTCGCTGCGGCGCTGCGTCTCGGCGGGCGAGAACCTGCCCGAGGCGACCTGGCAGGCCTGGTACGAGGCCACGGGGCTGCGCATCATCAACGGCATAGGGGCCACGGAGCTGCTGCACATCTTCATCTCCGCCGCCGACGACGTGATTCGGCCGGGCACCACGGGCCTGCCGGTGCCGGGCTACCAGGCGCGGGTCGTCGACCCCGTGACGCTGTCCCCCGTGCCGGACGGCGAGCCGGGGCTGCTCGCGGTGCGCGGCCCGACGGGCTGCCGCTATCTGGCGGACGAGCGGCAGCGGGAGTACGTCCGCGACGGCTGGAACATGACCGGCGACACCTACGTACGCGAGCCGGACGGCTACTTCCGCTACGTGGCCCGCGCCGACGACATGATCATCTCGTCCGGTTACAACATCGCGGGCCCCGAGGTCGAGGAGGCGCTGCTGCGCCACCCGGATGTACGAGAGGCGGCGGTGATCGGCGTGCCGGACGACCAGCGCGGCCAGATCGTCCGGGCCTTCGTCGTGCTGCGGGACGGCCCGCCGGGCGACGAGCACACGGTCGAGGCGCTGCGCGCCTTCACCCGCGAGGAGATCGCGAGCTACAAGTGCCCGCGCGAGATCGTCTTCCTGGAGGCCCTGCCGCGCACCCCGACCGGGAAACTGCAACGCTTCCGGCTGCGCGACCTACAGTGATCACGTGACCGAGCACACCCCGAGTTCGCTGATCGTGACCTTCTTCGGCGCCTACGGCCGGGCCGACGGATGGGACGGTCGGATACCCGTCGCCGGGCTGATCCGGCTGATGGGCGCGGTCGACGTGGACCCGCAGTCGGTGCGCTCGGCGGTCTCCCGGCTCAAGCGGCGCGGCCTGCTGGAGTCGGACCGCGTCGGCGGCGCCGCGGGCTACGCCCTGTCCGAGGACGCACGGCAGCTGCTCGCCGACGGCGACCGACGGATATACGGGCACCCGGGAGACGGCGGCGCCGGGGGCCCGGGGACCTGGGTGCTCGCGGTCTTCTCCGTCCCGGAGAGCGAGCGCCACAAGCGGCACCTGCTGCGCTCGCGGCTGGCCCGGCTCGGCTTCGGCACCGCCGCGCCGGGCGTGTGGATCGCGCCCGCCCGCCTCCACGAGGAGGCCCTGCACACCCTGCGCCGGCTCGGCCTGGACACGTACGTCGACCTGTTCTCGGGCACCCACCTCGGCTTCGAGCCGACGGCCACGGCGGTGCGCCGCTGGTGGGACCTGGACGCCATAGCCGAACGGCACCACGCCTTCCTGGACGCCCACGAGCCCGTCCTGCGCGCCTGGGCCGGCCGCGGCACGCCCGCCCCCCAGGAGGCCTTCGCGGACTACCTGCGCGCCCTCGACTCCTGGCGCCGCCTCCCCTACGCCGACCCGGGTCTGCCGCCCGCCCTCCTGCCGTCCGACTGGCCGGGCGGCCGCGCCGCGGCGGTCTTCGAGGGCCTGCACGAGCGGCTCCGCGAGGCGGGCGCGGAGTTCGCGCGAACGGATCGCGGCCCTGCGTGACCGCGCTCCCCGGTGATCGTTGGCACAGGCACACGCCCGCACGGCGATTCAGGGGGACGCGCATGACGGCTCGACCTGGGCAGGACTGTTCGACAGCGGGTGAGGCGGCCGTACTGGCCGCGTTCCTCGAACTCGTCGTGCCGGAGGGCTACCGCGCGGAACTGATCGAGGGAGAGATCGTCGTCGCCTCGCCACCCGACCCGACGGGGCACTTCCGTGGACAGCCGCCCTGGGCCGGACCTGCGGGAGTGGTGATGGCGGTCCGGGTGACGACGGCGCGCCCGGCGAGGGACCGCGGTCCGAGACGACGCGGCTACGCGGCCGCCGGCATCCCCTTCTACCTGCTCGTGGACCGCACCGAAGGCACCGTGACTCTCTGCAGCGAGCCGGACGCCGAGGACTACCGCCAGGACGTCCGGGTGCTCTCCGGCAAGGAGCTCGACCTCCCCGAGCCGTTCGCGTTCGCCCTCGACACCTCCCTCTTCGCCTGACCCGCGCCCGGCGGCCCCTCACAGGTCCAGCGTCAGCCGGGGCCGGGGCGCGTCCGTGCGGCCGGTGGACGGGCGGCGGCTGCCCGCCTGGTACGGCAGGGGCCAGGGGGCGCCGGGGCCGGTGTAGCCCTGTTCGGCGGCGGCGTGGAGCGTCCAGTTGGGGTCGTAGAGGTGGGGGCGGGCGAGCGCGCACAGGTCGGCGCGGCCCGCGAGGATCAGGGAGTTGACGTCGTCCCAGGACGAGATCGCGCCCACGGCGATGACGGGGACGCCGAGTTCGTTGCGGATGCGGTCGGCGTAGGGGGTCTGGTAGGAGCGGCCGTAGTCGGGGCGCTCGTCGGGGACGACCTGGCCGGTGGAGACGTCGATGGCGTCGGCGCCGTGGGCGGCGAAGGCGCGGGCGATCGCCACCGCGTCGTCGGCGGTCGTGCCGCCCTCGGCCCAGTCGGTGGCGGAGATGCGGACGGTCATCGGACGGTCGGCGGGCCATACCTCGCGGACGGCGTCGAAGACCTCCAGCGGGAAGCGCAGCCGTCCGGCCAGGTCGCGGCCGTAGGCGTCGGTGCGCCGGTTGGTGAGCGGGGAGAGGAAGGACGACAGCAGGTAGCCGTGGGCGCAGTGCAGCTCCAGCAGGTCGAACCCGGCGCGGGCGCCGCGCGCGGCGGAGGCGGCGAACTGCTCCCGGATCGCGGCGAGCCCGGCGGCGTCCAGGGAGTGCGGGACCTGGCTGACGTGGGGCTGGTACGGCAGCGGGGAGGGGGCCGCGAGCGGCCAGTTGCCCTCCAGGAGCGGCTGGTCGATGCCCTCCCACATCAGCCGGGTGGAGCCCTTGCGGCCGCTGTGGCCGAGCTGGAGGCCGATCGCGGCGCCGGGCCGGGCGTGCACGAAGCCGGTGACGCGGCGCCAGGCGGCCTCGTGCTCGTCGTTCCACAGCCCGGCGCAGCCCGGGGTGATGCGGCCCTCGGGGCTGGCGCAGACCATCTCGGTCATGACCAGGCCGGCGCCGCCGAGCGCGCGGGCGCCGAGGTGGACGAGGTGGAAGTCGCCGGGGGTGCCGTCGGTGGCGGAGTACATGTCCATCGGCGAGACGACGACCCGGTTGCGCAGGGTCAGCCCGCGCAGGGTGAACGGGGTGAACATCGGCGGGGTGCCGGGTTCCGTGCCGAACTCCCGCTCCACGGAGGCGGTGAACTCCGCATCGCGCAGCCTGAGGTTGTCGTGGGTGACCCGGCGGCTGCGGGTGAGCAGGTTGAAGGCGAACTGCCGGGGCGGCTGGCCGGCGTACTGCTCCAGCGACTCGAACCACTCCAGGCTGGCCCGCGCGGCGCGCTGCGTGCTGGCGACGACCGGCTTGCGTTCGGCCTCGTACGCCTCCAGCGCCTCGGGGACGCCGGGCTGCTCGCGCAGGCAGGCGGCGAGGGCGAGGGCGTCCTCCATGGCGAGCTTGGTGCCGGAGCCGATGGAGAAGTGCGCGGTGTGGGCGGCGTCGCCGAGCAGCACGATGTTCCCGTGCCGCCAGCGCTCGTTGACGACCGTGGTGAAGGCGATCCAGCGCGAGCGGTTGCCGCGCAGGCCGTGGCCGTGCAGGGCGTCGGCGAAGATCTTCTCGCAGCGGGCGATCGACTCGGCCTCGTCCAGCCGGTCCAGTCCGGCGCGCTGCCAGACGTCCTCGCGCATCTCGACGATGAAGGTGCTCGCGTCCGGCCGGTACGGGTAGCCGTGGGCCTGCATCACGCCGTGCTCGGTCTCGGCGATCTCGAAGCGGAAGGCGTCCAGGACGAGGTCGGTGGAGAGCCAGATGTAGCGGCAGCGGTGGCCGGTGAGGGTGGGCCGGAAGACGGCGGCGTGGGCCCCGCGGGTGGCGCTGCTGGCGCCGTCGGCGGCGATGACGAGGTCGTGGTCGCGCGCCAGCCGGTCGGCGGCCGGGGCGAGCTCGCGGGTGCGGACGGACACGCCGAGGTCGCGGCAGCGGTCGTGGAGGACCGCCAGCAGCGTGCGCCGGTCCACCGCCGCGAAGCCGTGGCCGCCGGAGGTGACGGCACGGCCGCGGTGGTGCACGTCGATGTCGTCCCAGCGGGTGAACTCGCGCTCCAGGGCACGGAAGACGACGGGGTCGGCGTGCTCGATGCCGCCGAGCGTCTCGTCGGAGAGCACGACGCCGAAGCCGAAGGTGTCCTCGGGTGCGCCGCGCTCCCAGACGGTGATCTCCCGTTCCGGGTCGAGGCGCTTGAGCAGCGCGGCCGCGTAGAGCCCGCCGGGGCCGCCGCCGATGATGGCCACTCGCACGGCTAGCGGCCCTTCCAGTTGGGGCTGCGCTTCTCGGTGAACGCGGCGTGGAATTCGGCGTAGTCCTCGCTGGTCATCAGCAGCGCCTGCGTCGCGGCGTCCATCTCCACGGCGGCGCCGAGCGGCATGTCGAGTTCGGCGGTGAGCAGGGCCTTGGTCTGCTGGTACGCCAGCGCGGGGCCCGCGGCCAGCCGCTTGGCGAGCGCGGCGGCGCTCGCGTCGGCCTGCCCGTCGTCGACGAGTTCGCTCACCAGGCCGATGCGTTCGGCCTCGGCGGCGCCGACGGTGTCGCCGAGCATCAGCAGCCGGGTGGCGTGGCCGAGGCCGACGATGCGGGGCAGCAGGTAGGCGGCGCCCATGTCGGCGCCCGCGAGGCCCACCTTGGTGAAGAGGAAGGCGAAGCGGGCCGAGCGTTCCACGATCCGGAAGTCGGAGGCGAGGGCGATGACGGACCCGGCGCCCGCCGCGACGCCGTGGACGGCCGCGACGACGGGGAAGGGGGCCTCGCGGATGGCCCGCACGACCTGGCCGGTCATGCGGGTGAAGTCGAGGAGCCGGCCGGCGCCCATGGCGAGGGTGGCACCGATGATCTCGTCGACGTCACCGCCGGAGCAGAAGCCGCGGCCGGCGCCGGCGAGCACCAGGACGCGGGTGTCGCCGTGGTGCGGGAGTTCGGTGAGCAGGTCGCGCAGGTCGGCGTAGGCGTCGAAGGTGAGCGCGTTCAGCTTCTCCGGGCGGTCGAGGGTGACGGTGACGACGCCGTCGGCGCGCTCGACCCGCAGATGCCGCCATTCCTCGGTACGGCCTGCGGAGCCTCGATAGGGGCTCATGGGCACGTCCTCCTTCACGGGGGAGGCAGGCTTGCCAACACCGCGAAGTTATCACTCCTTCGTGACCGCCGTCACGAGTGCGCGATATGCGAGGCGGCTCACGCGCCTCCCAGCGTGGCGACGAGGACGGCCTTGATGGTGTGCATCCGGTTCTCGGCCTGGTCGAAGACGATGGAGTGCGCCGACTCGAAGACCTCGTCGGCGACCTCCAGCGAGGTCAGCCCGTGCCGTGCGTGGATCTCCCGGGCGAGGGTGGTGCCCAGGTCGTGGAAGGCGGGCAGGCAGTGCATGAACTTCACGTCGGGGCGGCCGGTCGCGCGCAGTACGTCCATGGTCACCGCGTACGGCTTCAGCAGGGCGATCCGCTCGTCCCAGACCTCGGCGGGCTCGCCCATCGACACCCACACGTCGGTGTGGACGAACTGCGCGCCGGCGACGCCCTCGGTGACGTCCTCGGTGAGCGTGACGCGGGCCCCCGTGGCCTCGGCGAGGCGCCGCGCCTCGGCCACGACGGCCTCGTCCGGCCACAGCTGCCTGGGGGCCACGATCCGTACGTCCATGCCGAGGAGGGCACCGGTGACCAGCAGCGAATTGCCCATGTTGGAGCGGGCGTCGCCGAGGTAGGCGTAGGCGATGCCGCCGATGTCCCCGAGGGGCCGGCCGGAGTGCTCGGTCATGGTGAGCACGTCGGCGAGCATCTGGGTGGGGTGCCACTCGTCGGTGAGGCCGTTCCAGACCGGCACCCCGGCGTGGGCGGCCAGCTCCTCGACGACCTCCTGGCCCGTCCCGCGGTACTCGATGCCGTCGAACATCCGGCCGAGCACGCGGGCGGTGTCCTTCACCGACTCCTTGTGGCCGAGCTGGGAGCCGGACGGATCCAGGTAGGTCGTCGAGGCGCCCTGGTCGGCCGCGGCGACCTCGAAGGCGCAGCGGGTGCGGGTCGAGGTCTTGGCGAAGATCAGGGCGATGTTCCTGCCGTTCAGCCGCCGGACCTCGGCGCCCGCCTTCTTGGCCGCCTTCAGCTCGGCGGCCAGCTCCACCAGCCGGCGGAACTCCTCGGGGGCGAAGTCCAGCTCCTTGAGGAAGTGGCGGCCCGTGAGGTCGATGGCCATGGGGGCTCCTAGGTCGGGGTCGGCCGGATGCCGAACATGAGTGCGCCGGAACCATGGAAGTCTATACGACGAAACGCATCCTTATACAGTTCCCAGCGGGCCCGCCCGGATCGCCCCCCGTCAGACCGGGTCCCGCTCGATGGGGCAGCTCATGCAGCGCGGGCCGCCGCGGCCGCGCCCCAGTTCGCTCCCGGGGATCTCTATGACCTCGATGCCGCGCTTGCGCAGGAACGTGTTGGTGGTGACGTTGCGCTCGTAGGCCAGGACGACGCCCGGCTCCAGAGCGAGGACGTTGCATCCGTCGTCCCACTGCTCGCGCTCGGCGGAGTGGACGTCCTGGGTCGCGGTGAGCACACGGATGTCGTCGAGGCCGAGGGCCGCCGCGATCGCCCGGTGCATGTGCTCCGGTGGGTGATCGGTGACCTTCAGGTCGCGCTCCCCCGCGCCGGGCTCGATGGTGTACGAGCGCAGCATGCCCAGGCCCGCGTACTTGGTGAAGGTGTCGCCGTCCACCATGGTCATCACGGTGTCCAGGTGCATGAAGGCACGGCGCTTGGGCATGTCCAGGGCCACGATCGTGGTGGCCGACCCGGCACTGAACAGGCGCTGGGCCAGCATCTCCACGGCCTGCGGCGTGGTGCGCTCGCTCATGCCGATGAGGACGGCGCCACTCCCGATCACCAGGACGTCCCCGCCCTCGATGGTGGAGGGATAGGCCGCCTGGCCCTCGGACCACACGTTGAAGGAGCCGCCCGCGAAGAGCGGGTGGTGGCGGTAGATCGCCTCGTAGTGGATCGTCTCGTGCCAGCGGGCGGGCCAGCGCATCGCGTTGATGCTGACCCCGTCGTAGACCCAGGCCGAGGTGTCCCGGGTGAAGATGTGGTTCGGCAGCGGGTTGAGCAGGAAGTCGTCCAGGTCCATCACGTGGAAGCGGACCGAGGTCGGCTCGGCGAACCGGGCCAGGAACTCCCGCTTGGTCATGCCGCCGACCAGCGCCTCCGTCAGCTCGGCCGCGGACAGCTCGTCGAAGGCGGCGCGCAGGTGGTCGGTGACCACCGGCCCGTACTCCTTCTCGTGGAAGACCCGGTCCAGGACCATGCGCCGGGCCTCGGGCAGGGCCAGCGTCTCGCTCAGCAGATCACCGAAGAGGTGCACCACCACGCCCCGGTCGCGCAGCACGTCGGCGAAGCCGTCGTGCTCGGCGCGGGCCCGGCGCACCCACAGGACGTCGTCGAAGAGCAGGGCGTCCTTGTTCGACGGCGTGAGCCTTTTCAGCTCCAGGTCGGGGCGGTGGAGGATGACGCGGTGCAGCCGCCCGGCCTCGGAGTCCACATGGAATGCCATGGAGCTAGACATTCCCACTTGGCAAGGGTTTACCGCCAGGGAGGGGCGGGCACCCGGGTGCCCGCCCCTCGCCCTTCACAGCCGGGGGTCCACCGGCTCGGACTCCAGCGCCAGGACCGCGAAGACGGCCTCGTGCACCCGCCACAGCGGCTCGCCCGCGGCCAGCCGGTCCAGCGCCTCCAGGCCGAGCGCGTACTCACGCAGCGCGAGGGAGCGCTTGTGGCCCAGCCCCCGGGAGCGCAGTCGGGCCAGCTGGTCGGGCCGGGTGTACTCCGGGCCGTAGATGATCCGCAGATACTCCCGGCCCCGGCACTTGATGCCCGGCTGGACCAGGCGGTTGCCGTCCTCGGTGCGCAGCAGGGCCTGGAGCGGCTTGACGACCATGCCCTCGCCGCCGGCCTCGGTCAGCTCCAGCCACCACCGGGTGCCGGCGGCCACCGACTCCTCGTCCCCGGTGTCGACCAGCATCCGGCGGGTCTCCTGGAGCAGGCCCGTCGGGTCGTGGGCGACCAGGCGGTCGATGAGCGCCAGCTGCTCGTCGTGCGGGAGCGCGGCGAGGCTGCGGCCCTGGACGGCGAGGATCTGGAAGGGCGCGAGGCGCACCCCGTCCAGGCCGTCCGTCGTCCAGCAGTAGCGCCGGTACGCCTCGGTGAAGGCCGCGGCGTCCGCCGAGCGCTCGCGCTGCCGCTGCAGCAGGCCCGTCACGTCGGTGCCGCGAGCGGCGGCCGCCTCCAGGGCGGCGAGCGCGCCCGGGAAGACCGCGCCGGAGGCGGCGCCCACGGCGGCGTACTGCTTGCGCAGCAGGCCGGAGGCCTTCAGCGACCAGGGCAGCAGCTCGGCGTCGAGCAACAGCCAGTCGCTGCCGAGCTCGTCCCACAGGCCGGCGGCGGTGACGGAGGCCCGCAACCGCTCCAGCACCTGCTCGGTGACGGCCGGGTCGTCGAAGAACGGGCGGCCCGTGCGGGTGTGCAGAGCGCCCGTCACGCCGTCGGTCACCCCGAAGCGCTCACGCGCCGTCTCCGCGTCGCGGCAGACCAGCGCCACGGCGCGGGAGCCCATGTGCTTCTCCTCGCACAGCACCTGGCCGACGCCGTCCGCGCGGTGGGCGGCGAACGCCTCGTGCGGATGCTCCAGGTATCCCTCGAGCTGCGAGGTGGCGCACGGCGACATCGTCGGCGGCAGGTACATCAGCAGCCGCGGGTCGACCGCGAAGCGGCTCATGACCTCCAGCGCGGCGGCCGCGTTCTCCTCGCGGACGGCGACCCGGCCGTGGTGCGCGGTCTCCACGATCCGGCGGCCGGAGACGTCGGCGAGGTCGAGCGGACGGCCGTCGTGCCCTCCGGGGGCCTGGGCGGCGAGCGGCTTGGCCGGCTCGTACCAGACCCGCTCGGCGGGGACGTCGACGATCTCGCGCTCGGGCCAGCGCAGGGCCGTCATCCTGCCGCCGAACACGGCACCGGTGTCCAGGCAGATCGTGTTGTTGATCCACGAGGTGCTCGGCACGGGTGTGTGCCCGTAGACGACGGCGGCCCGGCCGCGGTAGTCCTCGGCCCACGGATAGCGCACGGGCAGGCCGAACTCGTCGGTCTCGCCGGTGGTGTCGCCGTACAGGGCGTGCGAGCGGACCCGGCCGGAGGTGCGGCCGTGGTACTTCTCGGGCAGGCCGGCGTGGCAGACGACGAGCTTGCCCCCGTCGAGGACGTAGTGGCTGACCAGTCCGTCGATGAACTCCCGGACCTGCTCGCGGAAGGCGGGGTCCTTGGCGTCCTCCTTCTCCAGCTGCTCGACGGTCTCGGCGAGGCCGTGCGTGTGCTGGACCTTCTTGCCCTTGAGCCAGCGGCCCAGCTTGTTCTCGTGGTTGCCGGGGACGCACAGGGCGGTGCCGGAGGCGACCATCCCCATGACACGGCGCAGCACTCCGGGGCTGTCCGGGCCGCGGTCGACGAGGTCGCCGACGAAGACGGCGGTGCGGCCCTCGGGGTGGACTCCGTCGACGTAGCCGAGCTTGCCGAGCAGGGTCTCCAGCTCGGAGCTGCAGCCGTGGATGTCACCGACGATGTCGAACGGCCCGGTGAGGTGGCGCAGGTCGTTGAAGCGGCGCTCCAGCACGACCTCGGCCGCGTCGACCTCCTCGACGCCGCGGAGGATGTGCACCTTGCGGAAGCCCTCGCGTTCCAGCTGCCGCAGGGAGCGGCGCAGCTCGCGCTGCTGGCGCTGCACGACGTGGCGCGGCAGGTGGGCGCGGTCGGGGCGGGACGCGTTCCGCTCTCTGCAGACCTGCTCGGGGACGTCGAGGACGATGGCGATGGGCAGCACGTCGTACTCGCGGGCGAGCCGGACGAGCTGACGGCGGCTCTCCTGTTGGACGCTGGTGGCGTCGACGACGGTGAGCCGGCCGGCGGCCAGCCGCTTGCCGGCGATGTAGTGCAGGACGTCGAAGGCGTCGCCGCTGGCGCTCTGGTCGTTCTCGTCGTCGCTGACCAGGCCGCGGCAGAAGTCCGAGGAGATCACCTCGGTGGGCTTGAAGTGGCGCCGGGCGAAGGTCGACTTGCCCGAGCCGGTGGTGCCGATCAGGACCACGAGGGACAGGTCGGTCACCGGGAGAGTGCGCGTGCCGGTCATGCGGATGTGACCTCCTTCGCGGTCATCGTGAAAACTGCCATCTGGGTCGGCGGGCCGACCTCGGGGTCGTCGGGGCCGACGGGGACGAACCGCACGCCGTAGCCGTGCCGTCCGGCCACCTGCTCGGCCCAGGAGCGGAACTCCTCGCGGGTCCACTCGAAGCGGTGGTCCGCGTGCCGGGCGTGCCCGGCGGGCAGCGTCTCCCAGCGCACGTTGTACTCGACGTTCGGCGTGGTCACGACCACGGTCGCGGGCCGTGCCGAGCCGAAGACGGCGTACTCCAGGGCGGGCAGCCGCGGCAGGTCGAGGTGCTCGACGACCTCGCTGAGCACCGCCGCGTCGTACCCCTTGAGCCGGGCGTCGGTGTACGCCAGCGAGCCCTGCATCAGCCGCACGCGGGAGGACTGCCGCTCGCCCATGCGGTCCAGCCGCAGCCGTCGCGCCGCCTCGCCCAGCGCCCGCACCGACACGTCGACGCCGACGATCTCGGTGAAGCGGACGTCCTTCAGCAGCGCGCCGACCAACTGGCCCTGACCGCAGCCGAGGTCGAGGACACGGCCGGCTCCGGCGTCACGCAGCACCGCCAGGATCGCGTCGCGCCGCTGCACCGCCAGCGGCAGCGGCTTCTCCTCGGTGTCCACCTCCTCGTCGACCGCGTTGTCCAGTTCCTCGGGCTCGCTGTCGTCGGCCTCGGCGAGCCGGGCCAGTTCCAGCCGCTCCATGGCCTGCCTGGTCAGGGACCAGCGGCGGGACAGATAGCGGCTGGTGATCAGCCGCTGTTCCGGGTGACCGGCGAGCCAGCCGTCGCCCATCCGCAGCAGCTTGTCGACCTCGTCGGGCGAGACCCAGTAGTGCTTGGCGTCGTCGAGGACCGGCAGCAGCACATACAGATGCCGCAGCGCCTCGGACAGCCGCAGCTCGCCCTCCAGCGCCAGCCGTACGTACCGCGACTCGCCCCACTCGGGGAATCGCTCGTCCAGCGCGACCGGTTCGGCCCCGACGGTCCAGCCCAGCGGCTCGAACAGCCTCCGGACCAGGGCGGCCCCGCCGCGGGCGGGCACGGCCGGGATCTCGATGCGCAGCGGCAGCGGCTGCGCCACCCGCTCCGGGCGGGCGTCGCAGACACCCTTCAGGGCGCTGGCGAACACCGTGCGGAGGGCGACCGCGAGCAGCGACGAGGCCGCGTACGGCCGGTCGTTGACGTACTGGGCGAGCGCGGAGTCGGGGGCTCCGCCCCGGCCCTTGCCCTTGCCCCGCCGGACCAGCGCCACGGGATCGACCTCCAGCAGCAGCGCGGCCGTGCACTGCTGCTCCGACGCCACGGGGTAGAAGACGTGGGCGTCGCCGTAGGAGGTCGAGAAGACCTGGGCCTTCTCCGGATGCTTGTGCAGCAGGAAGCCGAGGTCCGTGGCGGGCATGCCGCCGCTGCCGGTGGTCGTTATCGTCAGGAACACCGCCCGAGTATCGCCCGGCCGCCACCCTCCCGAACAGCGCTTTTCCCCGGCCGCGGGGAGAGTGCGGCGGCCAGGGCCGCTATCTGCGCGGGTCCGACCCGGCAGCATCCCCCGATGAGCCGGGCCCCGGCCCGCTCCCAGTCGCGCACGTGTACCGGATCGAAGGCGGATCCGCCGCGCCAGTCACGGGCCCGCTCGTGCCACCTCTCGCCGCTGTTGGGGTAGACGACCACGGGCAGGTCCACGGTGGCCGCGGCGATCTCCACCGCGCGGCCGGCGTCCGCGGGGGCGCAGCAGTTGACGCCCACGCCGATCACCGCGTCCGAGTCCGCGGCGATCCGGAAGGCCTCCTCCAGCGGCTGGCCCGCCCGGGTCGCCTCCCCCTCGACGCTGTAGCTCAGCCAGACCGGCACCCCGAGGCCGTCGACGCCCCGCAGCAGGGCCTCCGCCTCATCGGTGTCCGGCACGGTCTCCAACGCCAGGACATCGGGACCGGCCTCGGCCAGCGTCTCCAGCCGGGGCCGGTGGAAGCGCTCCAGCTCCGCGACGCTCAGCCCGTAGCGGCCGCGGTACTCACTGCCGTCCGCGAGCATCGCGCCGTACGGTCCCACCGACGCCGCCACCCACACGTCGTCGCGGTCGCGGGCGGCGGCACGGGCGAGGGCGACGCTGCGCCGCAGCAGGGCGCCGGCCTCCACCCGCCCGATGCCGCGCCCGGCGAAGCCCTCGTAGGTCGCCTGGTAGCTGGAGGTGATGAGCACCCGCGCGCCCGCCCTCACATAGGCGATGTGGGCCGCCTCGATCTGCTCCGGCGCGTCGGCGAGCAGCCGGGCCGACCAGAGCGCGTCGGACAGGTCGCAGCCCTGGTCGGCGAGCTGGTTGGACAGGCCGCCGTCGAGGACGACGGTGCCCTCGGCGAGGGCTTGTGCCAGGGGCCTGGTGGGTGCGGGCATCGCGGGTGCTCCTTGCGGTGGTGTGCTGTGTCAGTCCAGCTGCGACTGGACCTCGGAGGCGATCAGCTCCAAATGCCCGAGATCGCCCAGGTCCAGGATCTGGAGGTAGAACCGGGTGGCGCCGAGCTCGGCGAAACGGCCGATCTTGTCGACCACCTCGGCGGGGGAACCGGCGAGGCCGTTGGCCTTGAGCTCGTCGACCTCACGGCCGATGGCCGCGGCCCTGCGGGCGACCTCGGCGTCGTCCCTGCCGACGCACGCGACGAGGGCGTTGGAGTAGACGATCTCGTCCTTGCCCCGGCCGTGCTCCTCGGCGGCCTCCCGTACCCGGCTGAACTGCCGGGCGGTGTCCTCCAGCGAGCCGAAGGGGAGGTTGAACTCGTCGGCGTACCGGGCGGCGAGCCGCGGGGTGCGCCGGGCGCCGAAGCCGCCGATGAGGACCGGCAGCTTCGCCTGGGCCGGCTTGGGCAGCGCGGGCGAGTTCTCCAGCGTGTAGTGCGCGCCCTTGAAGTCGAAGGTCTCCCCGACGGGCGTCTCCCACATCCCGGTGACGATCGCGAGCTGCTCCTCCAGCCGCGCGAACTTCTCCTTCGGGAACGGGATGCCGTACGCGGCGTGCTCCTCCGCGTACCAGCCGGCGCCCAGGCCCAGCTCGACACGGCCGCCCGACATCCGGTCCACCTGCGCGACCTGGATGGCGAGCACACCCGGCAGCCGGAACGTGGCGGCCGTCATCAGCGTGCCCAGCCGGATCCGCTTCGTCTCGCGCGCCAGGCCGGCCAGGGTGATCCACGCGTCGGTCGGCCCCGGCAAGCCGTCCGCGTCGCCCATCTTGAGGTAGTGGTCGGAACGGAAGAAGGCGTCAAAACCGAGGTCCTCGGTCGCCTTGGCGACGGAGAGCAGGGTGTCGTACGAGGCCCCTTGCTGGGGCTCGGTGAAGATGCGAAGATCCATGTCTCCATCCTGCACCTCGTCCCGCGGAATCGATCGCCAACCGGACACCGGGGCGCCGTTGCGGGACGCCGTCGCAGAGAGCCGGTCGCCAACCCGCCTTTGCCAGGGGGGAAGTGGTGGGGCCGTCCCCGTGACGGGCGCCGCGCCCGGCACTCACGCGCTGTCCCGCTGCGATGCCTCGACCGCCCGCAGGAGCACGCCGACCCGGTCCTTGGACTCGTCGGCGGCGTCGACCGCCTCGATGCACTGCCAGTACTCCGTCTCGCTCTCGGCGGTGCAGGCCACCGAGACCAGGACCATGCCCAGCTCCGACAGCAGCTCGCGCAGTTCGCGCAGGGCCCCGGCCGGCTCGCGCACCTCGGTGAGCATCGACGCGCGCGGCGGGCCGTACGCCACCCCCGGTGGCCCGGTGGCGCCGCACGCCCGCCCGCCGGCCTCGCAGACGGAGAAGCCCGGCGTCCGCAGCTCGGGCGCCCCGTGGAGTGCCAGGTGGCTGCCGATCGCCTCCGTCAGCGCCTGCACCTGCCAGGCCTCCGCCATCAGCTCGCGCTCGGTCCCGCCGCCCTTGAGCGCCTCCCGCGTCGCCCGGATCAGCCGTACCGCGTCCATCACGCACCTCCGCCCCGTCGGTCACCCGATCGATCCCGCTCCTTACTCAGAGTGACTGATCACGGCCCGTGACGGAAGTGGCCGGTTCCTGCCTGTGGACAACCCGCTCACCCGCAGGCGTGAACGGGGCACGCGCGTGGAGCGCCGTGTCTCAGTCCCCGGCCCCCGGCAACGGAAAGCGCAGCTCATTGCGGTCGATCTTGGCGGACAGCGCCTCGAGCACGTCGACGCCCAGCACCTCGCAGAACTGCAGCAGATACGCCAGCACGTCCGCCACCTCGTCCCGTACCCGGTGCGCGCTGTCGGCGTCCTCCATCACCCGGGCCGCCTGCTCGGGCGTGAGCCACTGGAAGATCTCCAGGAGTTCGGAGGCCTCGACGCTCAGGGCCGCGGCCAGGTTCTTCGGCGTGTGGTACGGCTCCCAGCGCCGGGCCGCCGCGAAAGCGGCCAGCCTGCGCTGCAGCGCGTGCAGATCCTCGGTCACACCCGCAGGTCTACCGCACCGCCGCAGCGGTCCGCGCCGGGGCCTGTCCGGCCGGGGATGACCCGGCAGGCGGGGATGACCCGGCGGCCGGGGATGGCCCGGCAGGCGGGGAAGCCGGGCCCGTCCCCTGGGCCGGTACGCGTTCCCGGTCCCCCGCCGCACTCCCGAGACGCAGCAGGGTGACACCCTCCGCCCCCTCGGCCACCGCGGCGTCGTGCACCGTCCCCAGCAGCCTGATGTGGCCGCGCTCGGCCACCTGCCCGGCCAGCGCCAGCAATTGCCGCGACTGCGCCCGGTCGAGACCGGCGTCGAGTCCGTCCGCCAGCACCGTGAGCACCTGCACGGCGTCCGGCACCTCGCCACTGGTGTCCACCTCCAGCACCCCGGGCCCGGTGAGCAGCACCAGCGCCAGCGCGAGGAAGCGCAGTTCCCCGTCGCCGAGCCGGTCCACCGGCACCAGCCCCAGCGGCCCCCGGTCGACGGCCGCCAGCACCGACTCCGCAAACGTCCCCGGATCCTCCTCGGGACGCCCGGCGGGGATCACCGTCAACCCCTCGACGGGCGGGCTGCACACCGCCCGAAGCGCGCCCACCAGCGCCGCGTGCCGCGTCCGGCACTCGCCCTGGGTGCGGCGCAGCACCGCGGACAGGTTGTCGCAGCCGCCACGGAGCAGGCCGTCCGCCACGCGGGCCGGTTCCCGCATCGCATACGGCCGGGGATCGACCGGGAACACCCCGCGCAGCGCGAGCACCGTCTGCTCGGCCGCGGCGAGCACCAGCCGCTGCCCATCGGTCGTGCCCGCGACGCGCAGCGGCAGCAGGGAGGTGGCCAGCCGGTCGTCGGGCAGCGGGGCGCGGGTGACCGGGACCAGCCCCGCGGTGTGCCAGGCCGCCTGCACCGTGCGCCGTCCCGGATCGCGCAGCGCGGTGGCGAGCAGCGTCTCCCCCGCACCGGTCAACCGCTCGCCGACGATCCGCAGTTCGGGTTCGGTCTGCACGGCGACGTCCAGCACCACGGGTCCGACCGCACCGTCCACCGTGCACCCGATGCGGAAGCCGCGCCGCCCCTCGGCGTCCGGCTGGGCCGCGTGGGGCACACACGCCGGGACTCCCCCGCGCACGCCCTCGAACGCCGCCCCCAGCTCCTCACCGGCGGCCAGCCGACCGAGGAGCCCGAGCCCCTCCAGGACACTGGACTTGCCGGTCCCGCTGGCCCCGGCCAGCAGGGTGAGCGGGCCGAGCGGGAAGCTCGCGCCGCGATGCGACTTGAACGCGGAAAGCCGCAGCTCGGTGACGACCGGGCGGTCACGCTTCGTGCTCATGGACGCGAACCTAGCGGCGCCGCCCCGTGCCGAACCGTTCCGCCGGGCCATCGGTCCTCCGAAAGTGGGTAAGCCCGGCGAGGCGATGGTTAATGTGGCGTGGTGACCAGATACGTGGCGCTCCTGCGCGGGATCAACGTCGGGCCGACGACCAGGCTCCCCATGCAGGACCTGCGCCGGCTGCTGGAGGAGATCGGCGGCACGGCCGTCCGCACCCATCTGCAGAGCGGCAACGCGCTGTTCGACCACGGGCCGGCCGATCCGGGAAAGCTGGCGCGCGGGTTGGAGGCGGCCATCGCCGCGGACTTCGGGCGGAACGTGCCGTGCGTCGTCCGTGAGGCCGCCGAACTCGACGGGGTCATCGCACGGAATCCGTTCGACATGGCGGGCGTCGATCCGGCGCGCTTCCTGGTGACCTTCCTGTCCGGACCGGTCGAGCCGGACCGGATCGCGGATCTCGACCCGGCCGACTTCGCTCCCGACGACTTCCGCCCGGGCGAGCGCGAGATCTACGTCCACTGCCCGGACGGGGTGCAGAAGACCCGGCTCTCGCACGCGCTGTGGGAGAAGCGCCTCGGTCTGACGGCCACGGCGCGCAACTGGAACACCGTGACCCGCCTGGCGGCCATGGCCGCGGAGTGACGGGACACGACTGGACACGATGTGGACGGCACGGAACCGCGCCGCCCTCCCGCTCAGCCCAGGCCCCAGCCCGTCCCGAGGCGGTACGCCGCGCACAGGTTCACGTCGAGCATGTAGGCCGCGGCCGTACCGCACTGGGTCGCCCCGCTGCCCGGGTCGACGGGCTGGCCGTGGCCCATTCCCGTGATGCTGTACGTCTCGACGGCCGCGGCACCGGAGCCGTCCCGGTACACGCGGTGCGGGAAGCCCGCGACGGTGTCGGAGACGTCGGCGGTCTGGTCGGCGCCGTGCACATCGGTCCACTGCCGCACCAGGTCGTCCATGTTGACGGGCTTGACCGTGTAGTCCGCGGTGCCCTGGAAGACGGTCAGCCGCGGCCAGGGGCCGCCGTAGCCCGGGTAGGCGGCGCGGACGCGGTCACCCCACTGCTGCGGCGTCTGCGTGGCTCCCACGTACATGCAGACGTACGGCGACCCCGCCGCCTGGGCGCAGCCGTACGGCAGCCCGGCCACGACGCCGCCCGCCGCATAGGTGTCGGGATACGCCGCCGCCATCACCGCGGCCATGCCGCCGCCCGCGGACAGCCCGGTGACGTACACCCGAGCCGCATCGGCTCCGGTGTCGGCGATCTGACGATCGGTCATCTGCTTGATGGAGGCGGCCTCGCCCTGGCCGCGTGCGATGTCGCCGGTCTGGAACCAGTTGAAGCACTGGCTGATGTTGTTCGCCGAGGTCTGCCCGGGGAGCACGACGGAGAAGCCCCAGCGGTCCGCGAGGGCGGTCCAGCCGCTCTGCGCGCCGTATCCCTGGGCGTTCTGCGTGCAGCCGTGCAGGGCGACGACGACCGGCCGGCCCTGCGGGAGCCCGGCGGGGACGTAGCGGTACATGCGCAGCGCCCCCGGGTTGCTGCCGAAGCCGGTCACCTCCTCGATCGTTCCGGCGGCGTGTGCGGGGCGGACGGGCGCCAGAACGGCGAGGAGCGCCACGAGGACGGCGAACAGGGCGGCGCGCGGGCTGCCCCGGCGAAGTGCGGCTCTGAGTAAGGTCATGCGCCGGACGGTACGAACGGACCGGCCCACGCGACATGGCCCGGGGCACCACATCGCGTGGGCCGCGCGTGGTGCCCCGGGCCGGGTCAGGCCCGCTGCGGCCGGCGGAGGGACGGGGGCTCCCCGCGGACCTCGCGGTAGTGGTCGAAGACGTACTCCAGGACGCCTTCGCCGCTGGTCAGCGACGGCAGTTGGCGTTCCAGGGCATGCACCTCAGCCGCCGGGATCTCGCCCTCCACGACGTACGACGTGCCCTGCGGCGCGGAGGAGCGCGGCACCGCGCGCAGCCGCGCGAGAACGGGAAGGACCGTGCCGTAGGCGTCCGCGGGGATGTCGAGGATGAAGCGGTGGACCGGCTCGCAGACACGGGTGCCGGCCTGCCGCAGCGCGCGCATCAGCACCACCGGGGTCAGGCCGCGGAAGTCCCCCGCGGTGCTCGACATGCTCTTGTCGAAGACGCCGTGCGCATGGCTCTGCCGTGCGGCGTAGCCCGAGTGGGTCATGGTGACCGTGCAGTCGACGACCCGCCAGCCGTTCAGCCCGTTGCGCAGCGTCTCGGTGACAGTCTCCTCCACGGCCCGGATGAACGCGTGGGGCATCGAGCCGAGTTCGACCTCCAGCCGGAACGCCACACCGCTGTCGACCGGAGCGGGGTCGACGCGCAGCCCGACGGTGGCCAGGAACGGATTGGAGTCCGTGTGGATGATCTCGGCGGCGGCTCCCGTTCCCACCGGCCGCTCGACGTGGATCGTCGTGGTCTCGTCGAAGGTGACGTCGACCCCGAAGTCGTCCGCCAGGGTCGCCTGGATGACCTCCTTCTGCACCTCGCCGTAGAGCGAGACGGCGATCTCCTCCCGCAGGTCGTCCAGCCGGACGTTGATCAGCGGGTCCTGCTCGGCGAGCCGGGTGAGGGCCACGTGCAGCGCGCCCGCGTCGCGGGGACGGCGCGGCACCACGACCGTCTCCAGCGTGGGCGGCGCAAAGTGGTGGTCCATGCCCGGCCCTGTGCGGGGCGGCGCGCCGATCGCGTCGCCGACGCGGATGCCGCCGAGCCCCCAGAGCCTGCCGATCTGCCCGGCGGCCACCGCCTCGCGGGGCACGTCCGTGCCGCGCTCGAAGACGCTGACGGCGGTGACCTTGCCCTCCTCCCCTGCGCCGTAGGGCAGACGGTCCCGTACCCGGACCGTGCCCGAGAACATACGGACGTGGGCGATCTTCTCCCCCGCGGGACCGCGTTCGATCTTGAACACGGTGCCCGAGACCGGGTCGCCCGCGCTGCCGGACGCCACGGGCAGCAGTTCGGCGATCCCGTCGACGAGGGCGTCCACGCCCGCACCGGTGACGGCCGAGCCGAAGTACACCGGATGGACCAGCGCACCGCGGGTCTGCGCCGCGAGGGCGGCCCGCAGCCGCGGGTACGGCAGCGCCGGCCCGTCGGCGACGTAGGCGGCGAGGAGCGTCTCGTCGTGGACGGACAGGACGTCGAGGAGCCGGGTGGTGAAGCCCGCGTCGGCCGGGCCGTACGGCGTGGAGCGCGCCTCCCGGGTGCCGATCGCCTCGACGCGGCCCATGGCCACGCAGGCCGGGGTGAGCCGGTCGGCGACCGCCCGCAGCACCTCGGTGGCACGTGCGCCGGCGCGGTCGGTCTTGTTGACGAAGAGCAGGGTGGGGATGCCCAGCCGGCGCAGTGTCCGCATCAGCACGCGGGTCTGCGCCTGCACGCCCTCCACCGCGGACACCACGAGCACGGCTCCGTCGAGGACGCCGAGCGCCCGTTCCACCTCGGCGATGAAGTCCGGGTGACCGGGGGTGTCGATGAGGTTGACGGTGATGTCGTCGCCGATGGCGAACGAGGCGACGGCGGATTTGATGGTGATGCCCCGCGCGCGTTCCAGCGCCAGGGTGTCGGTCCGGGTGCTTCCGTCGTCGACGCTGCCGAGTTCGTCGATGACGCCGGCGGTGTGCAGCAGCCGCTCGGTCAGACTGGTCTTTCCGGCGTCAACATGCGCCAGGATTCCCAGGTTCAGCACGTGCATGGAATGCCATGTCCTCCGAATAGGCGATGAATTCGGTCTGGGTGGACATGTGCAGTCCCCGCATGATCACGGCTCCCGGGTCGGTGCGCCCCGAGAGGGGCGCCTGTGACTGCAGTGCAGCAAAGACCGCGGCCCGGGGGCAACCGATTTACCCCCGGCCGGCGGCGGGTACGGGGTTGCGGGAATCAGGGGATGACGACCATGCGGAAGCGGGCGGCGCCCGACATCATGCGGCCGAAGGCGTCGTTCATGCCCTCCAGCGGCACCGTCTCGACCATCGGGCGGATCCCGGCGAGCGCGCTGAAGTTCATGGCGTGCTCGATGTCGCGCGAGGTGCCGGACGGGTGGCCGACGACTGATCGGGAGGTCAGGATCAGCTGGGCCGGGGTGATCGGCATGGGCTCGGGGGCGATGCCGACGACGATCAGTTCTCCGCGGGGCTGGAGCCCTTCGACCCCCGCCGCCATGGCCTGAGAGTTGGAGGCGGTGGCGAGCACTGCCACGGCGCCGCCGAGGGCCTGCAGTTCCTTGGCCGTGTCGGTGGCGGCGCTGTCGATGTAATGGTGGGCGCCGAGTTGCATGGCCAGGGCCCGCTTGTCCTCGCCTCGCGCGACCGCGACCGTCTCGTACCCCGACTTCGCCGCGTACTGCACCGCCAGGTGCCCGAGGCCGCCGATACCGATCACCGCGACGAGGTCGCCGGGCCGGGCGGCGCTCTTCTTGAAGGCGTTGTACGTCGTGACGCCGGCGCAGCCGAGCGGGGCGGCTTCGACAGCGGTCAGCCCGTCGGGGATCCGGGCCAGGGCGTTGACCGGTGCGACCATGTGGGTGGCGTAGCCGCCGTCGTACGCCCAGCCCGGGACCTGCAGGTTGCGGCAGTCGATGAAATCGCCCTCGCGGCAGGGCGCGCAGTGCCCGCAGTGGCCGCCGAACCAGCCGACCTCCACGCGGTCGCCGACCGCCCAGTGCCGCACGCCCTCGCCCAGCGCGTCGATGCGCCCGGCGACCTCGTGGCCGGCGACGAGCGGGAAGGTGATGTTGGGGAAGGCGTTGTGGACGAAACCGGCGTCGCTGTGGCAGACGCCCGACGCCTCGACGGCGATGCGCACGTGGCCAGGGCCCGGCTGCGGCAGTTCGCGCTCGACGATTTCGAATGGTCCGCCCGGTTCGGAAACCTGGGCCACTCGCATGGAGTTCATTGCCCGTCCGGTGAGTGAGAGCCGCGGCGCCCGTGGCGCCCTTCCCACCCATCGTGGCCCGGCGATCGCGATTTCTCGCGTCGAGCACCGGTCGCGGGACCGCTCGCCGCGGGGCGTAGGCTGCGCGCAACCGACCGAGGGATCGCCGTGAGACTGCCCGCCGACCTGCTCGACCTCCTGCATCGTCCGAGCCTGTGCTTCCTGGCGACCGCCATGCCGGACGGCTCGCCGCAACTGACCCAGACGTGGGTCGACACGGACGGCGAGCACGTGCTCGTCAACAGTGTGCAGACCCATGTGAAGACGCGGAACATCGCGCGGGACCCGCGGGTGGCCGTCGCCGTCTCCGATCCCGACGACCCGTCCCGCTACTTCCAGGTCCGCGGGCGGGTGCGCGAGGTCACCACGGAGGGCGCGGTGGACCACATCGAGAAGCTCTCGCACAAGTACACGGGCGGGCCCTACCCGTGGTACGGCGGCCGTGACCAGGTGCGCGTGATCTTCGTGATCGAGGCCGAGAGCATCAGCGGTACGGCCTGACCGCGCGGGTCCGCGGCCGCCGCGAGCGGCCGCGGACCCGGCCGGGCTCAGCCCGTGGCCCCGGGTACGCGGTCGATGACCGCGGCCAGGTCCGTGCCGGCCGGGAGGGTACCGAAGGCCAGGCCGCGGTCACCCGCGAGGCGGGAGGCGCAGAAGGCGTCCGCGACCGCGGCCGGGGCGTGCCGGACGAGCAGGGAGCCCTGCAGCACCAGGGCCAGGCGCTCGACCAGACGGCGGGCCCGCAGCGGGGCGTCCTCGGTGAGCACGAGTTCTCCGCGCACCTGGCGCCAGGCCTCGTCGAGGCGGGCGTCGGCGCCGGCGGCGGCCTCGACCTCGGCGCGGAAGGCCTCCAGGGAGTCCGGCTCACGGGTGAGGGCTCGCAGGACGTCGAGGGCGTTGACGTTGCCGGAGCCCTCCCAGATGCCGTTGAGCGGGGCCTCGCGGTACAGCCGGGGCATGCCGGACGCCTCGTCGTAGCCGTTGCCGCCGAGGCACTCCAGGGCCTCCGCGACCGCCGCGGGCTGCCGCTTGCACACCCAGTACTTGCCGACCGCCGTGGCCAGGCGCAGGAACGCCTGCTCCTGCGCGTCCCCGCCCCGGGCGCGGTCGACGGCTCCGGCGACGCGCAGCGCGAGGGTGGTGGCGGCCTCGGACTCCAGGCCCAGATCGGCGATGACGTTGCGCATCAGGGGCTGGTCGATGAGCCGGGCGCCGAAGACGGAGCGGTGCCGGACGTGGTGGGCCGCCTGGGCCAGGGCGGCGCGGGTGCCGGAGGCGGAGCCCAGGATGCAGTCGAGCCGGGTCATGGTGACCATCTCGATGATGGTCCGCACGCCCTGCCCCTCCGGGCCGACCAGCCAGGCGACGGTGTCGTCGAACTCGGGCTCGCTGCTGGCGTTGCTGCGGTTGCCGAGCTTGTCCTTCAGCCGCTGGATGCGGAACGTGTTGCGGCTGCCGTCGGGCAGCACCCTGGGCACCAGGAAGCAGGACAGGCCTCCGGGGGCCTGTGCCAGGACGAGGAACAGGTCGTTCATGGGCGCGCTGGTGAACCACTTGTGCCCGCGCAGCCGCCAGGTGCCGTCCGGCTGCTCGGCGGCGGTGGTGGTGTTGGCCCGTACGTCGGTGCCGCCCTGCTTCTCGGTCATCCCCATGCCGGCGAGGAGTCCGCGCTTGCCCGCCGGCGCCCGCAGGCCGGGGTCGTAGACGCGGCTGGTGAGCAGCGGCTCGTACACCGCCGCGAGGTCCGGCGCGGCGCGCAGCGCCGGGACGACGGCGTAGGTCATGGACACCGGGCAGCCGTGGCCGGCCTCGGCCGTGCTCCACACCATGAAGCCCGCAGCGCGGGCCACGTGGGCGCCGGGCCGGTCGTCGGCCCAGGGGGCGCCGCCGAGGCCCTCGGCGAGGGCGACCTCCATGAGCGCGTGGTACGAGGGGTGGAAGTCCACCTCGTCGACGCGGTTGCCGTACCGGTCGTGGGTGCGCAGCACCGGCTCGTACCGGTTGGCCTCCTCGGCCCAGCGCTGGACCTGCTCCGATCCGGCGAGCCGGCCCAGGCGGCGCAGGTCGTCGAGGTGCCACCCGGCCCCCTCGCGGCTTACGCCCTCCAGCAGCACGACGTCGTCGGCGACGTCGTGGCCCACCAGCGGCGGGGTCTGGTTGGTCACCTCGTGCGTGCGTGCGCTGGGGTTGCTGCGCGGCGCGGCGGCATCTGCGATCGCGGTCATGGCAGTCGGGCCCTTCGAAGTCGTGGGAGTCAGACGGCGGGCGCGGCGCCCGCACAGCGCAGGGACATCGCCACCAGTTCGGTGACGAGGTGGTCGGCGGCGGCGCCCTCGGCGGGGGCGGACAGCGGGTCCACCAGGACCTCGCCGATGGCCCCGGTCAGCGCCGCCGCGGTGACCTCGGGGTCCTGGCCGGGCAGCAGCCCGGCGGCGATCCCCTCGCGGATCACCTCGGCGAAGACCGCGCGGTAGCGGCGCCGGAAGTCGAGCCGCTGCTCGCCCACCGCCGGTTCCGCGGGGGCCGCGAGCAGGGCGTGGGCCAGCCCGCGGTTCTCCATGGCACGCCGGGCGAAGACGGTGACCCCGAGGGTCAGCCGCTGCACCGGATCGCCACTGCCGTCGCGGAGCACCTCGCCGAGCACCTCGACCTCGCGTCCGGATGCGCGGCGGAACACCTCGACCGCGAGCGCCCCCTTGGAGGGGAAGTGCTGGTACACCGTGCCGACGGACATCCCGGCCGCCGCCGCGACCGCGGTGACGGAGGCGTTCGCCCAGCCCACGTCGGCGACGACGGCCGTGGCCCGCGCCACCAGGTGCTCCCTGGCGGCGGCCAGGCGGTCCTGCACTGCGGGCGTCTTACGGTAGGCCATGGCAACAAGTGAAGCACCGTTCAGAGCTTCAAGCCACCCCTCGGTCAGCAGCGCCGCCCGCGGAGCCGGGCGAACGCGAGCGGCCGGAACCACGACCGGCGGATCCTCACTACGATCACGGACCATGGACTGGCTGGAGCGCATCGCGAAACTCAGGCAGTGGACCAGGAACGGCACGCGCGCTCCGCACAAACCGCTGCTGCTCCTGCACGCCCTCGGCCGGTTCCAGCAGGATGCCGACAGCGAGCTCCGGTACTCCGCCGCGGAGGAGGAGCTGCGGCTCCTGCTGAACGAATACGGGCCGCCCCACAGGACGACGCCCGCCTACCCGTTCCATCACCTGGTCAGCGACGGTGTGTGGGAGGTACGGACCGACCGCGGGCACGGCAGTCCCGGGAGCGGAGTGCGCGAACTCCGGGAAACAGGAGCCACCGGCCGGCTCGCGCCGGAACTCAGAGCAGCCCTGCGACGGGAACCGGAACTGCTGTCGCGCATCGCGCGGTTGCTGCTCGACCTGCACTTTCCGCCCTCGCTCCACGGCGAACTGTGCGAAGCGGTCGGCCTGGAGCCGGCGCCGGCGGAGGCCGAGCAGTTCTCAGCCGCGCGGCGGAAACGCGACCGGCGCATGCGCGAACTGGTGCTCTCCGCCTACGAGTACCGGTGCGCCTTCTGCGGCTACGACGGCAGGATCGGCGCGGTCCCGGTCGGGCTGGAGGCCGCGCACGTGCGCTGGTGGGCGTTCGAAGGCCCCGACGAGGTCGACAACGGACTGTGCCTGTGCTCGCTGCACCACAAGCTCTTCGACAAGGGCGTCCTCGGTGTCGGCGACGGCCACCGCGTGCTGGTCTCCCAGCGATTCGTCGGCCACAGTGCCGCTGCCCGCGAGCAGGTCATAGCCCTCGCGGGCCGTCCGCTCGTCGGCCCGCAGCCGGGAACGCGTCCCGTCGCGGCCGACCATCGTCTCTGGCACACCGGTCAGGTCTTCCACGGCGCTCCACGCCCCGCACCCGCGGGCTGACGCCAGAGGCGTCCCCGCACCCTGTTTTCGGGCCGTCCAGCCGGGCTTTGCAAGTCGGTGAGCATCAAATGAGCGTCACGAATTCCGACCATGCTTGCCCCGCACTTCGAGAACCGGTTGTTCTCGTTCACACCGCCTCCACCAGCGCCTGGACCGACATCGCGGCATGCACCCGGCCCTTGAGGCGGCTGCGCTCACCCTTGGACGTAGCGCCGAAGGCCGACGCCCACAAGTAGTGCACTACGGCGCGAAGTTGCCTCCGGCGCACGCGGTGGTCCCGAGGCACCCGCAGGCGGTCACCGCTCGGTGGATCCAGTCTCAAAGCTTGAGCACAAATTACACACATCCACTCTTCATACCGGCCCCGATGGTCTAGATTGACCTTGCTTCAGCCGTTCAGGCATGAGGCGACCAGTAATGATCTACAGGTTCGGCGCTACGGAAAGCCGGCAGTCGCGTCTCCGGCGCCAGACGTGGGGGTGATCAGTTCTTGGAGCCCGGGAGGGGGCCTTGGGTGCGGGGAGCCCCGAGGTTTCGACGGGTTCCCGCACACCTCGAGACTCCGGCAGAACACGCGAGTCTGCCGACGCCGGGGTGGGTTGTTCAAGTGACTCCGAAATAGCCGGGAGTTCACGGGCGGGGGGGCGGGGGCCTCCCGAGGGGAGGAACGGTGCGGGGGGCGGGGGCCTCCCGGGGGGAGGAACAGTGTTGGGCGAACACGTCGTACCACTGGGGACCTGGGGGGTTCTGTGCGGCATGGGGGACTAGTCAGCCCGTTTCCGTCGGCGCGCGAGCGTCTGGGGAACGGCGCAATCAACCAGCCCGCGATCGAATGGGAGCAGCGGTACCGCCGTGCCGTGATCACCAGCGATACCGTGGCCACCGCCTTCGTGGTCACCGCGATCGGCGGCTTCTTCGGGGTCCGGGACGCGGCCAACTGGCACGAGAAATGGGGAATTCTCGCCTTCGGCACCGAGCTGCTGGTGCTGGGAGCGCTTGCGGTGAGCCGGTCGTGGACTCCGGCCGTGCTCGGCCAGGGCGCCGAGGAATTCCGCCGGCTCGGACGCTCGCTGTGCACGGCGGCCGTCGTGCTGGCGCTCGGCGGGGTCGCCGTCACCTCGCGCAACATCAAGCTCTGGATCTTCGTCGCGATCCCGGCGATCGCACTCGTCACCATGACCGAGCGGTACCTGCTGCGCCTCTGGCTGCACAAACAGCGGAAGGAAGGGCGGTGCCTGCGACCGGTGCTCGCTGCCGGGAGCCCGGCCACCGTGCGCGACCTGATCACCCGAGTCCGCAAGTTCCCGCACCTCGGCTGGCAGGTGGAGGCGGTGTGCACGGCGGACACTCGCGGGCTCGACGGTGACCACCTGGACGGGGTGCCGGTCGTCGGCCGACTGACCGACGTCGCGGGCCACGTCCGCCGCAACGGCTACCGTGTCGTCGCGGTCACACCGGACCCCCACTGGTCACCGGACAGGCTGCAGCGGCTGGCCTGGAACCTCGAGGGCAGCGATGCCGAGATGGTCGTGGCCCCCGTGCTGATGGAGGTGGCCGGCCCGCGGCTGCATGTCGACGCGGTGCTCGGGATCCCGCTGCTGCGGCTCAGCATGCCGACCTTCACCGGGGGCCGCCGGGCGGTCAAGGAGGTCGTCGACCGGATGGGCGCGGCGGTCCTGCTGATGCTGTTCGCGCCGCTGATGGTGTTCGTCGGGCTGCTCGTGCTGGCGGACAGTCCGGGCGGGGTGTTCTACCGCCAGCGCAGGGTCGGCAAGGACGGTCGCGAGTTCACCATATTCAAGTTCCGCACCATGGTCGCCGGGGCTGACAGGGCACGTGCCGAGCTGGCCGACCGCAACGAGGGTGCCGGCCTGCTGTTCAAGCTCCGCCGGGATCCGCGGGTGACCCGGGTGGGAGCGGTGCTGCGCCGGTACTCGATCGACGAGCTCCCGCAGCTTTTCAACGTGCTCACCGGCTCGATGTCCCTCGTCGGTCCGCGGCCTCCGTTGCCGGAGGAGTCCGCTGCGTACGGCCCGGACATCCGGCGGCGACTTCTGGTCAAGCCCGGACTCACCGGCCTGTGGCAGATCAGCGGACGCAGCGACCTGCCGTGGGACGAGGCGGTCCGGCTGGACCTGCGGTACGTGGAGGACTGGTCGCTCGCCCTGGACACGGTGATCTTGTGGAAGACGCTGCGTGCGGTGCTCTATGGGCAGGGGGCCTACTGATGCGCGGGGGTCGTCGTCCGGCCGACGCGCGGATCGCAGGCCGGAAGGGCCTGCCTGGGGGGAGGAACGGGTCATGAGAGTCAGCGTTTTCGGGCTCGGCTACGTGGGCTGCGTATCGGCCGCGTGCCTGGCCGGCATGGGTCACGAGGTCGTCGGGGTGGACGTGAACCAGGTGAAGGTCGACCTGGTCAACGACGGCAAGGCCCCGGTGGTCGAGGAGCGGATCGGCGAGCTCATCGCCGAGGTCGTGCGGACCGGAGCGTTGCGTGCCACCGGCGACGTCCGCGAGGCGATCATGGACAGCGAGGTGTCGCTGGTCTGCGTGGGCACGCCGTCGGAGCCCAACGGCAGCCTGTGCACCACGTACTTGGAGCGGGTCACCGAGCAGATCGGCGCCGCTCTGGCCGAGCGGGGTGGTCGGCACACCGTCGTGTTCCGCAGCACCATGCTCCCGGGCACCTGCCTGAACCTGCTGGTACCGATCCTGGAGAAGTACGTCGGCGGCACGGCCGGTGTGGACATCGGGGTCGCGGTCAACCCGGAGTTCCTGCGCGAGGGCACCAGCGTGCGGGACTTCTTCGACCCGCCCAAGACCGTCATCGGCGAGCTCGACCCGGCGAGCGGCGACGTGGTGGCGGCGCTGTACGACGGCTTGCCCGGAGAGGTGTTCCGGGTGCCGGTCCCGACGGCCGAGGCGATCAAATACGCGGACAACGCGTTCCACGGCCTCAAGATCGGCTTCGCGAACGAGCTGGGCGCGGTGTGCCAGGCACTCGGAGTGGACTCGCACCAGGTGATGGACGTGTTCCTGGCCGACCGCAAGCTGAACATCAGCCCCGCCTACCTGCGGCCCGGCTTCGCCTTCGGCGGCTCCTGCCTGCCCAAGGACCTGCGCAGCCTGGTCCACGCCGCGCAGCGGGCCGACGTCTCGGTGCCCATCCTCGCCCACGTGCTGCCCTCCAACTCCGAGCATCTGCAGCGCGCGGTGGAGCTGGTCGAGCGCACCGGCAAGCGCCGGGTGGGCCTGTTCGGGTTGTCCTTCAAACCCGGCACCGACGACCTCCGCGAGAGCCCGCTCGTCGAGCTGGCGGAGAGGCTCTTCGGCAAGGGTTACGACCTGCGCATCTACGACGCCAACGTGAGCCTCTCCCGGCTGATCGGCGCGAACCGCGAGTACATCGAGACCCGGCTGCCGCACCTCGCTCAGCTGCTAGGGGACTCCGTCGGCGAGGTGCTCGAGCACGCCGAGGTGGTCCTGGTCGGGACCAGGGATCCGGCCGTGCTGTCGGCGCTGCCCCATGGCGACGGCCCGGTGATTGTCGACCTCATCCGCCTTCCCGACGCCGAGGCGCGCCGGGCCGAACCGGGGTACATGGGCCTTGCTTGGTGACACGACCAGCGGCGACCGGCCGGACCGGCGCGCGCTGATCCTGGTGGAGAACCTGTCGGTGCCGTTCGACCGGCGGGTATGGCAGGAGTGCACGACGCTGCGCGACGCGGGCTGGAAGGTGCACGTCATCTGTCCCCAGGGGAGTAAGCGGGACACGGAGCCGGAGGCGGAGATCGACGGGGTGCGGATCCACCGCTACCCGTTGCACGCGGCCACCGGAGGGCCGGCCGGCTACCTGAGGGAGTACGGATCGGCGCTGTGGCATACGTTCCGGCTGGCCCGCAAGGTCGGCCCGGTCGACGTGGTCCACGCCTGCAACCCGCCCGACCTGCTGTTCCTGCCGGCACTGTGGCTGAAGCGGCGCGGCGCGCGGTTCGTCTTCGACCAGCACGACCTGGTACCCGAGCTGTACCTCTCCCGGTTCGACCGCGGCCAAGACCTCCTCTACCGCGCGGTGTGCGCGCTGGAACGGCTGACCTACCGGGCCGCGGACGTCGTGCTCGCCACGAACGAGAGCTACCGGGACGTCGCGCTGCGCCGTGGCGGCCGGCGGCCGGCGGACGTCTTCGTGGTGCGCAGCGCGCCCGACATCGACCGGTTCCACCCGGTACCGCCCGAGCCGGAACTGAAGCGCGGCAAGCCCCATCTGCTGTGCTACCTCGGCGTCATGGGCCCGCAGGACGGCGTCGACTACGCCTTGCGGGCCCTGGCGAAGCTGCGCGACGAGCTCGGGCGGAGCGACTGGCACGCGGTGTTCGTCGGCGCCGGCGACGCCTTCGACGCGATGGTCGAGCTGTCCCGGCGGCTCGGGCTCTCGGACCGGGTGCAGTTCACCGGGCGCATCCCGGACGCAGACCTGGTGCGCTACCTGTCGACCGCGGACGTGTGCCTGTCCCCCGACCCGCGCAATCCGCTCAACGACGTGTCGACCATGAACAAGGTCCTGGAGTACATGGTGATGGGCCGGCCGATCGTCTCGTTCGACCTCCGGGAGGCACGGGTTTCCGCCGGTGACGCCGCCGTCTACGCGCCCGCCAACGACGAGGCCGAATTCGCCAGGCTCATCGCGCTGTTGCTGGACGATCCTGAGGAGCGGGCCCGGATGGGCAAGATCGGCCAGGAGCGGATCACCGGGCAGCTTTCCTGGCGTACCTCGCAGCGATCGCTCCTCGCCGCCTACGCCGCTGCCTGTCGTGACCACGCTCCGGTGTCGGCGGGCGACCCGGTCCGGACAGAGAAAAGGCCGCCCCGTTGAGCGATGACACGATACGCCTGGCCATGATCGGGCGGATGATCCGTCGGCGCTGGCGGCTTCTCGCCGCCCTCGCCGTGGTGGGCGGACTCGTCGGCTACGGCGCCTCTTTGCTGTTTCCACCGCGGTACACGACCTCGGCATCGGTGCTGCTGCCGGGGGCGTGGGAGGAGCGCGAGCTGCTGACCCAGTCGGAGATCGCGATCAGTTCGGTGGTACTCGACCGATCGGCTGCCACGCTCGACTGGACCGGGGTCGGCGGCGCCGAGCTGCGGGATCGAGTGAGCGCCAAGGCCACCGACGGGAACATCATCGAGATCTCGGGAACAGCGGACACCCCGGAGCACGCGCAGCAGCTCTCCGACCAGGTGGCCCAGCAGTACGTCACCTTCGCCGCACGGGTCGTGGGCGACAACACCGATCCCGAAGCGGCGGCGAAACCCGAGGCACTGCGCGAGCTGATGGAGCAGACCAGCCGCCGCATCACCGACCTGGCCAGGGCGGCCGATCCGGGTCGGACCGTGGAGAGCGTGCAGGCCCGTACCGAGCTCGAGAAGCTGCGCACGTCGCTGGAGCAGGCCATGGACAAGCTGGATCAGACCGACCCGGCGACCAACAAGGCCAACATGGTCGTCATGGGGGCGGCGGCCCGGCCCACCGGCGAGGCACCGCCGACGAGGACGCAGTTCATCGTCGCCGGGTCGCTGCTGTTCTTCCTGCTCTCGGTCATCGGTCATCTCGCCGCCGCGCGGATGAGTCGCCGGCCGCGCACCGAGCCGGAGATCGCCGCGGCGCTGGGCTCCGCACTGCTGGGCACCGTCGACGTACCTGATGAACGGCCGGCGCACCGGCCGGGAGGCCGTGGCCCGCAGGCCCGGCTCCGCCGGCTGCTGGGCGTCGACACCCGGTGGGACGTACCGGCCCTGCAGGCGTCCGGTGACGAGGCCAGCAGGAAGATCCGCTACGGCCGGGTGTGCGCCCGCCTCCGGGACCAGCTACCGGCCCCCCGGCGCTTGCTGGTTGTCGTCCCGGACGGCGACGGGACCGCCCGCCGGGCCGCCGAACAGCTCGTCGCCGAGGCCGGGAGCGATCCGCTGCTGCGGGTGGTGGGGGTCTCGGTGTCCCGGCCGTTGGTGCCGGACCGCGACACCGAGTCCGGTGTCCTGGTCGTGCTCAGCGCGGGCAACTGGACGGCAGGGGAGCTCGCCGGCATCGGCGAGGCATGTGCGGACGCCCATCATGAGGTCGTCGGCATCGTCGTCGCCGGCAGGGTCCGGGACCGTCGGACACGGTCTGCCGTCCGTCCTCCGGATGGCGCCACGCCGGCGACAGCGGTGGGCGTCGACGCGATGGGAGGTTCAGTGTGACGACGAGCACGACTTCGGAGTCGTCGGCAGCCGCTCCGCTGCTGGACCTGCAGGCGCTGGTGGTGGCGGTACGCAGGCGCCGCCGCCTGTGGTGTTCCGTGGCGCTGCTGGGGTTGCTGGTCGGCGCGGCGGTTGCGGTGCTGCTGCCGCCGCCACCGACCGCGGTGACCACGGTGCTGGTCGCACATCAGGCGGACCAGCCGAACGACCCGGGAACGCTGATCCGCACCGACGCCGCGCTGCTGGAGACCACACAGATCGCCGACGAGGCCCTGCGGACCCTCAAGTCCCCGGAGGACCCGGAAGACTTCATGCGGGACTACCGGGGCATCGGCTTGACCAACAACCTGCTGCAGATCAACGTGACAGGTGACAGCGACGCGGAAGCCGTGGCCCGCGCCAAAGCACTGGCCGACGCCTTCGTCGCGGACCATGTGAAGCGGATACAGAAAGCCGCGAACGCCGAGGCCAAGACCCTGCTCGACCAGCGCGACCGGATGCGGGACGAACTCGCCCAGGTCAACAAGGCGATCGGAGAAGGACAGCCGAAGAGCAGCCCGAACGCGTCGGCGAACCTCGAGTCGCTCTTCGCGCGCCGGGCCGAACTCACCTCGCGGATCGCCGATTTCGACCAGCGCGCCGCGGAGGCTGGCGTCGGCACGCCCCAGCTCATCGCCGGCACGCAGATCGTGGACGCCCCGCGAGCGGTGCAGCACTCCCTGCCCAAGGCGGCTGTCACCAACGCCGCGATCGGGCTCGGTCTCGGGCTCGTCCTCGGGCTGGCGCTGGCCGCGGTCGGCGCGGTGGTGGCGGACCGCCCCGTGCTGCGCCGGGAGATCGCGGCGAACCTGGGCGCCTCGGTCATCGCGGAGCTGCCCCGCACGCCCCGCCGATCGGCCAGGCTGTGGCGGCGCCGACGGACCCGGGCGGCACGCGAACGGCTCACCGCGACCCTGGCCCGCGCCGTACGCGGCACCGCGGAACCGGTGTCCCTGCTGGAACTGGGCTGTGCGCGCGGCACGAGCGTGATCGCCCTGGACCTCGCCGGCGCACTGGCGGCGGAGGAGCCCGTGGTGATCATCGATGGTCTGCCCGGCCGGCAGCTCGCCAACCGCCGCCGGAAACCGGGAGACCCGACCGTGGTCAGCGGCGAGCGTGCCGCGACCGTGTCGCACGAGGTGCGCCGGCTCGGCGTCGGCTCGGTCGCGCCCGGCACGGCGTGGACCGACCTCCAGTACCTCGGAACCCAGACCGTGCTCGTCGTGCGCGCCGGGCACGGCAGCGCCGCATGGCTGCACACCGTGGCGCGGCAGCTCGCGGACCTGCGGATTCCGGTGATCGGTGTGGTGCTGATCGACCCCGATCCGCGTGACGGGACCGACGGCACGCTGTGGGACGGGCTGCACACCGCGCTGCGCGGCCACAACGAGCGGCTGGCCCGGCAGAGCGGGACGGGCCGGCAGCGGACGAAGCAGCCGTCATGGGCCGCACGAGTCCCGGACAGCGACCAGGAGGCGCGGTAGACATGTGTGGCATCGCAGGCGCTTACCGATGGCCGGACGGGAAGGTCGTGACCGACCGGCTCACCGACATCCTCGCCCACCGCGGTCCGGACGGGGCGGGCCGGTACAGCCACTCCGCCGGTGACGGCGACGTGCACCTCGGACACCGTCGGCTGGCCATCGTCGACCTGTCCGAGACCGGCGCCCAGCCGATGGTCTCGGACGGCCTCGCCCTGACGTACAACGGCGAGCTGTACAACGCGCCCGAGCTGCGTGCCGAGCTGGCCGCCGCCGGAGTGCGCTTCCGCGGCACCTCCGACACCGAGGTGCTGCTGGAGGCCTGGCGGCGCTGGGGCACGGACTGCCTGCCCCGGCTGCGCGGCATGTTCGCGTTCGGGATCTTCGACGAGCGAACCGGTGAGCTGGTGCTCGCCCGCGACCAGCTCGGTATCAAGCCGCTGTTCCTGCTCCGGCGCGGCGAGGGCCTGGTGTTCGCCTCCGAGCTCAAGGCGCTCGCCGCCGTGACCGGCGGGTCGCTGCAGGTGGACCCCGCCGCGCTGGTGGCCTCGCTGCTGTACTACTGGGTGCCGGACTCGCGGTGCGCGTTCCGCGAAGCGGAGAAGCTGCCACCGGGGACCTGGCTGCGGTGCCGGCCCGACGGACGCGTGGAGCACGGCCGGTTCTGGAACCTGAAGGACGTCGCCGCCGAGGGGCGGGAGCGGGCCCTGAGCGGCGAGCAGCCGGATATCGCTGCCGTCGTCGAGGAGTCGACTCGCCGCCATCTGCTCTCCGACGTACCCGTGGCGACCTTCCTCTCCGGCGGGCTGGACTCCAGCTACCTGACCGCCCTGGCGGCCCGCGACCGCCCCGGGATCTCCGCCTACACGATCGGGTTCCGCGCCGAGGACGCCAGGTTCGAGGCGATGCCGGACGACCTGCGCTACGCCCGGCAGGTGGCCGAGCGGTTCGGCGTCGACCTGCACGAGATCGAGATCGCTCCGAACGTGCTCGACCTGCTGCCGCGGATGACCCACCACCTGGACGAGCCGATCGGCGACCCCGCCGCGATCAACACCTTCCTGATCTGCTCGGCCGCCCGGGAGGCCGGGGTCAAGGTGATGCTCTCGGGGATGGGCGCCGACGAGCTGTTCGCCGGTTACCGCAAGCACCTGGCCAACCTGCTCGCGCTGCGCTACCAGCGCGTCCCGCGGTCCGTGCGGCGCGGTCTGTCCAGGGCCGTGGACCGGCTGCCGGTCGCCACGGCCCGCCGGGGGTACCGGTCGGTGCGCTTCGCGAAGCGGTTCCTGTCCTTCGCCGATCTGCCGGAGGAGACCGCGTTCCGGCGCAGCTACACCATGTACGACCAGGACGAGCTGCTCGCCCTGGTCGATCCGGACCTGGCCGGGTCGGTCGAGGACGTGCTGACCGAACACGCGGACGTCTACCAGGACAACGACCTCGACGACTTCGTCAACCGCATGTGCCTGGGCGACGCCCGGATGTTCCTGCCGGGCCTGAACCTCACCTACACGGACCGGTCGAGCATGGCCGCGTCGACCGAGGTGCGGGTGCCGTACGTGGACGTCGAGGTGGTCAAGGCGGCGTTCGCCGTGCCCGGCGACCGCAAGATCGTCGGACGGCAGGGCAAGGCCGTCCTCAAGGAGGCGGCCACCTCGATCCTGCCCCGGGAGATCGTGTACCGGCCCAAGGGCCTGTTCAGCGCCCCGCTGCGTGCGTGGATGAGCCGGGACCTGGCACCGCTGGTGCGCGAGGTGGTGCACGACGGTGTGCTCGTCAATTCCGGGTTCCTGCGCCGCGACGCGCTGGCGCGCATGGTCGCCGAGGACGCCGCCGGGCAGCGGGACTTCTCCAAGCATCTGTGGCACGTGCTGACCCTCGAGTACTGGTACCGCGGCGCGACCTCCGGGTCCGGCCGGAACGCCCGCTCGGCGGCGTAGAAGACGGCTTAGAAACAAGGGGACTTCGGGTGAAGCAGGTTGTGCAGAACTACAAGAGCGGCGAGCTGGCGGTGCTCGACGTGCCGGTGCCGGGATGCAAGCCGGGCGGTGTGCTGGTCCGGACCGCCTACTCGCTGATATCCACCGGGACCGAGCTCATGAAGGTGTCCGAGGCCGGCATGTCGATGCTCGGCAAGGCCCGTTCGCGGCCGGACCAGGTGGCCAAGGTCATGCAGAGCGTGGCCACCAACGGGGTGCCCGCCACCTACCGCAAGGTGATGGGCAAGCTGGACTCCTACACGCCGCTGGGCTACTCGCTGTGCGGGGTGGTCGAGCAGGTCGGCACCGGGATCGACGACGTGAAGGTCGGCGACCTCGTGGCCTGCGCCGGCAACGAGCACGCGCTGCACGCCGAGCTGAACTGGGTGCCGAAGAACCTCTACACCCCCGTACCGGACGGCCTCGCGCCGCGGCACGCGGCCTTCGGCACCGTCGGGTCGATCGCGATGCAGGGCGTCCGCCAAGGCGAGCCGCAGCTCGGCGAGGTGGCGCTGGTGATCGGCCTCGGGCTGATCGGGCAGCTGGTGGTGCAGCTGCTGGCCGCCTCGGGGGTCCGCGTCGTCGGGGTCGACCCTGACCCGGTGCGCTGCGAGCTCGCCGAGCGCCTGGGCGCCGCGGCCTGCGGCGATCCCGCGTCCGCGGCCGTGGAGGCCGCCGTCGCCGAACTCACCGGCGGTCACGGCGTGGACCAGGTGTACCTGGCCGCCGGCGGCGGCAGCAACCAGCCCGTCGAGCTGGCCGCGCGACTGTGCCGGGACCGCGGCCGGGTCGTCGACATCGGCAAGTGCCGCCTGGACCTGCCGTGGAACGCGTACTACGAGAAGGAGCTCGACGTCCGGTTCTCCCGCTCCTACGGCCCCGGGCGCTACGACCCGGAGTACGAGCTCGAGGGGCGGGATTACCCGATCGGCTACGTGCGCTGGACCGAGCGCCGCAACCTGGCGTGCTTCCTCGACCTCCTCGCCCGCGGCAGCGTCGACGTGGAGCCCCTGGTCTCCCACGTCGCCGACTTCGATGACGCCGTCGAGACGTACCGGAGCCTGAAGGACGGCGACCTGAAGGCCGTGGCCGTGCTGTTCCGCTACCCCGAACACGCGGGAGAGGCGCAGGCCCCGGCGGTGGCCGTGCCGGCGGTGCGACGCAGCGGCGAAGTCTCCACCCCGCCCCGGTCCGCCAAGGCGCCGGTGCGGCTCGCGTTCGTCGGCGCGGGGAACTACGCGACGTCGATGCTGCTGCCGCACCTGGCACAGCGCGACGGCGTCGAGCTGTCCACGGTCGTCACCACGACGGCGCTGTCCGCGGCCAACGCGAAGCGCAAATTCGGCTTCGCCGAGGCGACCACCGATCTCGACGCCGTGCTCGGCGACACGTCCATCGACGCGGTGTTCGTCGTCACCCGGCACAGCTCGCACGCCGAACTGACCCGAAAGGCGCTGCTGGCCGGCAAGACGGTGTTCGTGGAGAAGCCGTTGGCACTCACCGAGGACGAGCTGGCCGACGTGCTCGCTGCGGTCGAGGAATCCGGCAACGACCGGCTGCAGGTGGGCTTCAACCGCCGTTTCGCGCCACTGCTGCAGGAGGCCAGGAAGCGGTTCGGCGCCCGGACCGGTCCGGCGAGCCTTCGCTACCTGGTCAACGCGGGCCGGCTGCAGCAGGGGAGCTGGTACCTCCAGCAGGGCACCGAGGGCTCGCGCTTCGCCGGCGAGGGCGGACACTTCATCGACACGGCGAGCTGGCTGCTCGGCGCCGATCCGGTATCGGTGTACGCGGTCGCCGCGTCCGGCAACGAGGACCTGCAGGTCGTGCTCCACTACCCGGACGGGTCCACCGCCACCATCAGCTACGTCACCACCGGCGCGCCCAGCTTCCCCAAGGAGACGCTGGACCTCGTCGCGGACGGCAGGGTGCTGCGGCTCGACGACTTCGTCCGTGCCTCGGTCTACGGCCGCAAGCGGTGGGTCAGCTCGCGGCTGCCCAAGGCCCGGGACAAGGGCCAGTCCGCCGAGCTGGCCGCGTTCATCAAGGCCGTGCGGACCGGCGGACCGATGCCGGTGCCGCTGGAGTCGCTGGTCGCCACCACGGCGGCCACCCTCGCCGTGCAGGCCGGCCTGGCCGGCGGCGCGCCGGTGACGTTGGCGAGGTCGCGATGACCATGACCGCGGGCTGGTACCTGCGGCGGCTGTCCCGGATGGGACCGCGGGAGGTCGGTGGCCGGGTGGGCGACGCGGTGCGCAGGCGGCGGTGGCGGTCGGCGCTGCCGGACTGCCCGAGCGTGACCGGCGCCCGGTTCACCGCGGTACTGCCCGCCGGGACGATCGCCGCGGTGCCGCCGGACGCCGCGAAACGTCTCATCGCCCAGGCGGACCGGCTGATGGACGGGCGCGCCGAGTACTTCGGGGTGGAGCGCGACGACCTCGCCGACCCGGACTGGTGGTACGACCCGAAGACCGGGCGCCGGGCTCCGTCGGGTTACGCCTTCGACGTGCCGTACCGGAACGAGGACTCGGTCGGGGACATCAAGCAGATCTGGGAGCCGTCCCGGCATCAGTACCTGACCGTGCTCGCCGTCGCCTACGCGATCACCGGGAACGACCGGTACGCCGAGCGGGTGGCCGAGCACCTGCGGTCGTGGTGGGCGGCCAACCCGCCGCTGCGCTCGGTGCACTGGATCAGCGGCATCGAGCTGGGTATCCGGCTGCTGTCCTGGGTGTGGATCCGCCGGCTGCTCGACGGCTGGCCGGGCGCGGCCGGGCTGTTCGAGGACAACCCGGTGGCGCTCCAGCAGATCTGGCACCACCAGCGCTGGCTGGCCGCGTTTCCCAGCCGGGGGTCTTCGGCGAACAACCACGTCATCGCCGAGGCCGCCGGGCAGTTCGCCGCGGCCTGCGCGTTCGGGTGGTTCCCCTCCTCGGCACGCTGGCGATCCGGCGCGGTGCGGTCGCTGGAACGGCACCTGCGGAGCAACACCTTCGACTCCGGCCTCAACCGCGAGCTGGCCACCGAGTACCACGGACTCGTGCTGGAGCTCGGCCTGGCCGCGGTGGCCGAGGCGGATGCCGCCGGCGTGCCGGTCCCCGCGTCGATCCGGTTGGTGCTGCTGCGGATGACCGACGCGCTCGCGGCCGTCGTGGACAGCCGGCTGCGGCCGCCGCGTCAGGGGGACGCGGACGACGGGCACGGTCTGGTCGTGGACGGCGCGGGCACCGACCGCTGGGCCTCGCTGCTGGCGACCGGAGAGGCCGTCTTCGGCCGGCTCGCCTGGTGGCCCGCGGTGACCGGCGCCGATGTACGCACCCCGCTGCTGGCCGCGCTCATCCGGCCGGGCGCACCGGCCGTGACCCGCCCGGCGAGCCGACCGGACCACCTCGCCGACGCGGGGCTCACCATCCTGCGCGGTCCGGGGGAGATCTGGTGCCGCTGCGACGGCGGTCCGCACGGCTTCCTGTCCATCGCCGCGCACGCCCACGCCGACGCGCTGTCCGTCGAGGTCCGGCACGACGGGGTCGACGTGCTCGCCGACCCCGGGACGTTCTGCTACCACGGGGAACCCGAGTGGCGGCGGTACTTCCGCTCGACCCTCGGCCACAACACTCTGCAGCTGGACGGCGTCGACCAGTCCGTCTCCGGCGGCCCGTTCCTGTGGACCCGGCATGCCCGCAGCCGCGTCCTGGTCGCGGACACGTCCGGCGCCTCCGAGGGGGGGACGGCTCGCTGGTGCGCCGAACACGACGGCTACCAGCGCTCCGTACACCGCCGCCAGGTGGAGCTGAGCGCCGCGAGCCAGGAGCTGCGGGTGGTCGACGAGGTGCGCGGCCCGCGCCGGGCCGTGCATCTGGCGTTCCACCTCGGCCCGGCGATCGCCGCGGACCTGGTGGGGAACCGGGCGGTGCTCACCTGGACCCGGGACGGCGAGGACCGCTCCGCGGTGCTCGACCTGCCCGGGCAGCTGTGCTGGCGGGCGCATCGCGGCGAGACCGACCCGCCGCTGGGCTGGTACTCCCCCGGCTTCGGGCGCAAGGAACCCGCCACGACGCTGATCGGCACCGGCTTCGCCGACGGCACTGCGCTGCCGGGGGAGTTCACCACCGTACTCAGGTTCCGCGGCTAGGGAGGACGCTTGGGGATCAAGTGGCGGCACTGGGCGTTGCCGGCCGCACCGCTGGCACTGGCCCTGCTGGCGGCGACCGGCTGTGAAAGCACGCCGGGTGCGCGGCCGAAGCCGACCGCTGCGCCGTCCACGTCCGTGGCCCGGGTGTGCGCCACGCCCGCGGCCGGGCCGGCGAAGGCGCCGGCGGGCGCGGTGACGGTCGACCCCGCGGTGCCCGGTGACCTGGCAGCGAAGACCGAGAGCAGTCCCCCGAACACCACGTTCTGGCTTCGACCGGGCACGCACACTCTCGAGAAGGGCCGCTACACCCAAGTCATGCCCAAGGAGGGGGACAGCTACCTCGGTGCGCCGGGCGCGGTGCTCGACGGCCGCAAGACCAACCAGTACGCGTTCGGCGGCACCGCCCGCGACGTCACCATCCGGTACCTGACCGTGCAGGGCTTCGCCGCGCCGCTCGACGAGGGCGTGGTCAACCATGACTCGGCCGACGGGTGGGTGATCGAGCACGCGACGATCCAGCACAACTCCGGTGCCGGGCTGATGGCCGGTGCCCGCCAGCAGGTCCGCGCCAGCTGCCTGCGCGGCAACGGTCAGTACGGCATGAACGCGTACAAGGCCACCGGCCCCATCACCGGCCTGGTGGTCGAGGGCAACGAGATCGTGGGCAACAACACCGGCGACTGGGAGCGGCGGCGGCCGGGCTGCGGCTGCTCCGGAGGCGTCAAGTTCTGGGCCGTCAACGGCGCCGACGTACGCGGCAACTGGGTGCACGGCAACCGTGGAGCCGGGTTGTGGGCGGACACCAACAACAACGACTTCCGCATCGAGGACAACGTGCTCGAGACCAACGACGGCGCCGCGCTGATCTACGAGGCCAGCTACAACGCGGTCATCCGGAACAACACGATCCGGCGGAACAACTGGGTCGAGGGCCGCAAGAACGCCGAAGCCGGCGACAGCTTCCCGTTCTCGACCATCTACGTGTCCGAGTCCGGCGGCGAACCACGGGTCCGGGCCCGCACGGACAAGATCGAAATCTATCGGAACGTGCTGAAGGACAACTGGTCCGGGATCACCCTGTGGGAGAACGCCGACCGGTTCTGCAACAGTCCGGCCAACACCTCGGCCGGTGATTGTACCTTGCTGGTGCGGGACATCGACCGCTGCGCGCAGCCGGCGATCGCCACCGCACCGCTCTACGCCGACTGCCGGTGGAAGACCCAGCGGGTCGACATCCACGACAACCGCTTCATGCTGGACGCGTCCGTCGTCGGGTGCACGGTGCAGTGCGGCCGAATGGCGTTGCTGGCCAACTACGGCACCTATCCGGACTGGTCGCCCTACCAGGGCGAACGGGTGGCCGAGGCGATCACCACCGAACAGCAGAATCGCTGGCACGACAACGTCTACGTCGGACCGTGGAGCTTCGTCGCCCACGACCCGAGCCGGACGCTCGACTTCTGGCAGTGGCAGGGCACGCCGTACCGGCAGGACACGGGCAGCACCTTCCGCCCACGGGTCGGTGGTTGAGATGGGAGGGGACATGACGCCCGGCGGGCTGCCGGGCGGACCGGCCACGGCGGCCACACGACCCGGCGTCGAACCGAGCCCTGCCGGCACACCGAAGACCGTCGGGACGATCTGGGGATTGCTGGTCCTCAACACGCTCGGCTCCGCCGGGGCGAAGACCATCGTCCCGCTGCCCCGCTCCCTCATCCAGATGGTCACCATGGGCGCGCTGGTCGCCGCGTTCGTGCTGGCGCTCGCACTCAATCCCCGGCTGCGCATCCGAGCCAGCGCCTTCGTGTTCCTGCTCACCCTGCTGCTGGTGCCGAGCGTGATCTCCAGCGCGAACCTGGAGTCCGGGTTCGGCGCACTGTTCCGGTGTGCCCGGCTGGCTCTCTTCGTCGGCACGCTGTGGCTGCTCAGCCGCTGGTGGGACGGCAGCCTGACGTTCGTCCGGCACCACATCCGGATGTACTTCGCGGTGCTCGGATTGGTGGCCGCCGGCCTGATCATCTCACCGGGCGCGGCCATGCCCGATCTCTACGGCGGACGGCTGGTCGGCGCGTTGTGGCCGCTCACCCCGCCGCAGATCGGACAGTACGCCGCGGTGATCACCGGGCTCACCGTGCTGCTCGTCCTGGGCCGCCGGACCGACAGGGCCGGCGCGGCGGTGATCATCGTGCCGACGCTCATCCTGCTCGCGCTGACCCATACCCGGACGGCCACTCTCGGCCTGTTCGCCGGGTTGACGCTGGCGATCGGCTCGCTCATGCTGACCAGCGCCGCCGCCCGCCGGTTCTTCACCTGGGCGGTGCTGTGCGCCGCGGTGGCCGCGGTGGGGTTCAGCTCCGCGCTGCAGACGTGGTTCCTGCGCGGACAGAGTTCGGAGAACCTCTCCAGCCTCACCGGCCGGGTCAAGGTCTGGGACGCCCTGCTGGCAGCGCCGCGGACGACCTCGGAGTACGTGTTCGGCGTGGGCCTGGGCGACAAGTCCTTCGGCGGGCTGCCGATCGACAACAGCTGGCTGGCCGTCTACCACGAGCAGGGCCTGGCCGGCGTCGCCGTCGTGGCGGCGATCATCATCGTGCTGGGCGGCGTCGCGCTGCTGCGGCCACCGTCGCTGCCGAGGGCCTGCGCGATCTTCCTGATCAGCTACTGCGCGATCGCGTCGTACACCGAGGCCGGGCTGGGCGACGCCTCGCCGTATCTGCTGCATCTGGCCGTGGCCGCCTCGCTGCTGGCGGCACCTGCCGCGGCCGCGCCTCTCCCGGCCCCCGCCGCTCCTCGACGTCGTGTCCCGCGATGGGCCCAGAGATCGGAGGCGACGTGAGCATGCACGTCCTCGTGGTGCACAACCGCTACGCCTCGGCGCAGCCGAGCGGGGAGAACAAGGTCGTCGACCAGGAGGTGGGGCTGCTGCGCGAAGCCGGCCACCGGGTAGAGGTGTTCGAGCGGCGCAGCGACGACATCGCCGCCCGGTCCCTGCTGGGCAAGGCCGCGGTGCCGCTGCTGGTGCCGTGGAACCCGGCGGTGCGCACGGAACTCGCCGCCCGGCTCCGCGCCGAGCGGCCGGACGTGGTGCACGTCCACAACGTCTTCCCGCTCCTGTCGCCCGCGGTGCTGGCCGCCTGCGCCGACGCCGGCGTGCCCGTCGTCGCCACGCTGCACAACTACACCCAGGTCTGCCCGCCCGGCACGCTGCAGCGGGACGGCCGGCCGTGCACCGAGTGCGTCGGGTCGGCGCCGCTGCCCGCCGTCCGGCACGGCTGCTACCGGAGCTCCCGGCTGGCGACGGTGCCGCTCGCGGTCAGCCTGTCGGTCAACCGGCGGCGGTGGTGGTCCGGCGTGGACCGCTTCTTCTGCATCTCCGCGGCGCAGCGCGACGTCCTGGTGGAGTCCGGCATGCCGCCCGAGCGGCTGGCGGTGAAGCACAACTTCGTGCCCGACCCCGGTGCCTGCCGCGTCGGCCCCGGAGAGCATGTGCTCTATCTCGGCCGCCTCGCGGAGGCCAAGGGCGTGCGGCTGCTCATGGCCGCGTGGGACGAGATCGCCGCGGACGGCGGTGTGGGCGTACCGCTCGTGGTCGCCGGCGCGGGGCCGCTGGAGCGAGAGGTGACCGCCTGGGCGGCGGGCCGGGACGACGTGCGGTACGTCGGCCTGTACGACCCGGCGGAGTGCCGGCAGGCCGTCGCGAGGTCGGTCGCCGTGGTGGCTCCCTCGACATGGCTGGAGGCGTTCGGCCTGGTGGTCGTGGAGGCGATGGCGGCGGGGGTCCCGACCGTCGCGGCCGGGCACGGCGCCTTCGTCGAACTCGTCGAGGACGGGGTGACCGGGCTGCTGCACCGGCCGGGCGAGGCGGCCTCGCTCGCCTCGTGCATGCGCCGGATCACGGCCGATGCGGCCGGCAACCGGGAGATGGGCCGGGCGGCCCGGCGCCGTTACGAGCATGGCTTCAGTCCGGCCGTCGGGCTGGAGCGTCTGGTGGAGGGGTACCGGGCCGCGATCGCGGGTCGGTCCGGCGGCGGGGACAGCGCGCCGCCGGTAGGAACGGAAACGCTGGCCCGCGGTGGGGACACCCGCGCGGGCAGGGATGGGGGCAGTAGATGACACGATGCCGACTCTGCGGCTCGACGGCGCTGGCGAGCGTCGTCGACCTGGGGGCGACCCCGCCGTGCGAGAGCTTCCTCGCCGCGGACCAACTCGACCGGCCGGAACCGGCGTACCCGCTGCACCTGCGGGTCTGCACCGACTGCTGGCTCGCGCAGATCCCTCCGCTGATCACGCCGGAGGAGACGTTCAGCGAGTACGCGTACTTCTCCTCCTACTCGACCTCCTGGGTGGAGCACGCGCGCACGTTCGTCGCCGGTGCCGTGGAGCGGGTGGGGCTCGGCCCCGACGCCTTCGTGGTCGAGGTCGCGAGCAACGACGGGTATCTGCTCAGGCACGTGGTGGACCGCGGGATCCGCTGCCTCGGCATCGAGCCGTCGGTGAACGTGGGCGCCGCGGCGCGGGACGCCGGTGTGCCCACGCTCACGGAGTTCCTGTCCCCGGACACCGGTTCGGCCGTCCGCGCCGAGCACGGTCCGGCGGACCTGGTCGTGGCCAACAACGTGTACGCCCACATCCCCGATGTCGTCGGGTTCACCCAGGGGCTGCGCGCCCTGGTCGCCGACGACGGCTGGGTCTCCATCGAGGTGCAGCACCTGCTGACCCTGATCGAGGAGAACCAGTACGACACGATCTACCACGAGCACTTCCAGTACTACACGGTCGCGTCCGCGATCCGCGCGCTGGCGAGCGGTGGACTCACGCTCGTCGACGTCGAGCTGCTGCCCACGCACGGCGGCTCCATCCGGCTGTGGGCCCGGCCGTCCGAGGTGGCCGGCGAGCCGGCGCAGCAGGTCGCCGACGTACTGGCCCGGGAGAAGGCCGCCGGGCTGCAGGAGCTGTCCGGGTACGCCGAGTTCTCCGCCCGGGTGGCCAAGGTGCGCCGGGACCTGCTGCGGTTCCTCATCGAGGCGGCCGAGCGCGGCGAGACGGTCGTCGGCTACGGCGCCCCGGGCAAGGGCAACACACTGCTCAACCACTGCGGCATCCGGCCCGACCTGCTCGCGTACACGGTCGACCGCAACCCCTACAAGCACGGCAGGTTCACCCCGGGCACCCGCATCCCGATCCTGCCGCCCGAGCAGATAGCCGCCGACAAACCCGACTACGTCCTCGTACTCCCGTGGAACCTGCGGGCCGAGCTGGTCGAGCAGCTGTCCTACGTGCACGAGTGGGGCGGCCGCCTCGTCTTCCCCATCCCGGAACTGAGCATTGTCGAGGTCCAGTCATGAAGGTCGTCCTGTTCTGCGGCGGTTACGGGATGCGGATGCGCAACGGCGCCTCCGACGACGTGCCCAAGCCGATGGCGATGGTCGGCCCGCGTCCGCTGATCTGGCACGTCATGCGCTACTACGCGCACTTCGGGCACAAGGAGTTCATCCTGTGCCTCGGGTACGGGGCGCACCACATCAAGAACTTCTTCCTCAACTACGAGGAGACGACCTCCAACGACTTCGTCCTGCGCGGCGGGAAGACCGAGTTGCTGTCCACCGACATCGCCGACTGGACGATCACGTTCGCGCAGACCGGCATCGAGTCGCCGATCGGGGAGCGGCTGCGCCGGGTGCGGCACCACCTGGACGGTGACGAGATGTTCCTCGCCAACTACGCCGACGTGCTCACCGACGCCCCGCTGCCGGAGATGATCGAGCGGTTCGCCGAGCGCGACGCCGGGGCGTCGATGATGGTGGTGCCACCCCAGTCCTCCTTCCACTGCGTGGAGTTGGGCGAGAACGGCCTGGTGGGGGGCATCACCGCGGTGAGCGAACTGCCGCTGTGGGAGAACGGCGGCTACTTCGTGCTGCGCCAGGAGGTCTTCGACCACATACCGGAGAACGGGGACCTGGTCGCCGACGGATGTGCACAACTGGCCAAGCGCGGGAGGCTGGTGGCGCATCAGCACCGCGGCTTCTGGAAGCCGACCGACACCGTGAAGGAGCGGGCCGCGCTCGACTACGCCTACGCCAGGGGCGACCGACCGTGGGCCGTGTGGGAACAAGGCGCCGGAATGAGGACCGCATGATCCAGCTCGGCGCAGGGCGCCTGGACCGGATCGCCGCGGTGGGCGCGCACTGCGACGACATCGCCATCGGCGCCGGCGGCACGCTGCTGACGCTGTGCCGTGCGCGGCCGGGCATCCGCGTCGACGCGCTCGTGCTCTCCGGCGGCGGCAGCGAGCGGGAGCAGGAGGAGCAGGCCGCTCTCGCCGCCTTCTGCCCGGGTGCCGACCTGCGGCTGACCGTGCTCAAGCTGCCGGACGGCCGGCTGCCCGCGCACTGGGAGGAGGCCAAGGCCGCGGTCGAGGAGCTGCGCGAGCGGACCGAGCCGGATCTGATCCTCGCGCCGCGTACCGATGACGCGCACCAGGATCACCGCGGCCTGGCGCAGTTGCTGCCCACCGCGTTCCGAGACCACCTCGTGCTGGGCTACGAGATCGTCAAGTGGGACGGCGATCTCGGCCGTCCGTCGGCGTACCAGCCGCTGTCGCCGGAGATCGCCGAACAGAAGGTGCGGCTGCTGCAGGAGCACTATCCCTCGCAGCGGCACCGGCCCTGGTACGACCGGGAGGCCTTCCTCGGCCTTGCGCGGATCCGCGGCATCGAATGCCACGCGCGCTACGCCGAGGCGTTCGCCGTCACCAAACTCACTCTCAACCTGGGGGAATGAACCTTGCGCGTACTGCTGACCGGACACCAGGGCTACCTGGGCACCGTGATGGCCCCGGTCCTCACGGCCGCCGGGCACGAGGTCGTCGGTCTTGACGCCGGCCTGTTCGCCGACTGCGTGCTGGGCCCGGCGCCCGCGGACCCTCCGGGGCACCGGGTGGACCTGCGCGACGTCACGGCCGATCATGTGGCCGGGGTGGACGCAGTCATCCACCTGGCCGCGCTCTCCAACGACCCGCTGGGATCGCTGGCGCCCGAGCTCACCTACGACATCAACCACAAGGCCTCCGTGCACCTGGCCCGGCTGGCCCGCGACGCCGGAGTGCGGCGCTTCCTGTACGCGTCGACCTGCTCCGTCTACGGCGCCGCCGGCGGTGACGACCTGGTGACCGAGGACGCCCCGCTGCGCCCGGTGACGCCGTACGCGGAGTCCAAGGTGCGCGTGGAGGACGACCTGCACGCGATGGCCGACGGCGACTTCACCCCGGTGTTCATGCGCAACGCCACCGCCTTCGGCTACTCGCCCCGGCTGCGCGCCGACATCGTGCTGAACAACCTGGTGGGCCACGCGCTCCTGTCCGGCGAGGTCCTCGTGCTCTCCGACGGCACCCCTTGGCGCCCGCTGGTGCACGCCGCCGACATCGCACGGGCCTTCACGGCCGCGCTGACCGCGCCACGCGAGGCGGTGCACGACCGCGCGTTCAACATCGGCAGCGAGGTCAACAACGTCACGGTCGCCGAGATCGCCGAGCAGGTCGCCGAGGCGGTGTCCGGCGCGAAGGTGGTGATCACGGGGGAGACCGGTGCCGATCCGCGGTCGTACCGGGTGGACTTCTCCCGGTTCCGCACCGCGGTTCCCGGCTTCGACTGCGAGTGGACGGTGAAGCAGGGTGCGCTCGAACTCGTCGACGCCTACCGCAAGTTCGACCTGACCCGGGAGGACTTCGAACAGCGCTTCACCCGGCTCGCCGTGCTGCGCGCGGCGTCCGGCGCCGGCGCCGTCGACGACACCCTGCGGTGGCGCCGATGACCGCAGTGGGTGAGGAGATGCACGCGCTGGTGGAGCGGCTGTACCCGCTGTGCCGGAGCATCACCGGCGACGGTGTGCGCGCCACCCTGGAGATCGTCGGCGAGTACGTTCCGCTGCAGGTGCACGAGGTGCCGACCGGGACGCAGGTGCTCGACTGGACGGTGCCGCAGGAGTGGAACATCCGGGACGCGTACATCGCCGACACCGCCGGCAACCGGGTCGTCGACTTCGCCGCGTCCAGCCTGCACGTGCTCGGCTACAGCGTGCCGGTGTCGCGGACCGTGCCGCTGGCCGAACTGCGGGCACACCTGCACACCCTGCCGGACCACCCGAGCTGGGTGCCGTACCGCACCAGCTACTACAAGCCGGAATGGGGATTCTGCCTGGCGCAGGAGACCCTGGACGGGCTGCCGGACGGCGAGTACGAGGTCCGTATCGACTCCACGCTCGCGGACGGTCACCTCACCTACGCCGAGCACGTGGTCCCCGGGCAGGTCCCCGACGAGGTGATCGTCTCCTGCCACGTCTGCCACCCGTCGCTGGCCAACGACAACCTGGCCGGCGTCGCGGTGGCGACGTTCCTGGCCCGCGCGCTGGCGCAGGAGGCGCCGTACTACACCTACCGGTTCATCTACGCGCCCGGCACCATCGGGGCGATCACCTGGCTGGCCCGCAACGCGGAGCGGGTGGACAGGGTCAAGCACGGGCTCGTACTGGCCTGCGCCGGCGACTCGGGTCGACTGACGTACAAGCAGAGCAGACGCGGCGACGCGGAGATCGACCGGGTGATGCGGCACGTGCTGGCCGCCTCCGAACGCCCGCACCACGTCAACGAGTTCACCCCCTACGGCTACGACGAGCGGCAGTACTGCTCGCCCGGGTTCGATCTCGGCGTGGGATCGCTCAGCCGGACCCCGTACGCCGGGTACCCCGAGTACCACACCTCGGCGGACAACCCGGACTTCGTCTCCCCGGGGGCGATGGCGGACACCCTCGCGGTCTGCCGCGAGGCGTTCGCCGTGCTCGACCGCAACCGGCGGTACGTCAACCTCAGCCCCTACGGCGAGCCACAGCTGGGCCGGCGCGGGCTGTACGACTCGCTCGGCGGCCGCAGCGACGCGAAGCAGGCCCAGATGGCCATGCTCTGGGTGCTCAGCCTCTCCGACGGCGAGCACAGTCTGCTGGACGTCGCCGAGCGGTCCGGGCTGCCGTTCGACACCGTCGCCGCCGCGGCCGGCGCCCTGCACGACGCCGGGCTGATCAAGGCATGACGCCGATGACCACTCAGGGGGAGAATCCGCAGACAACGGCGCCACCGGCCGGATCCGCCAGGCGTGCCCTCGTCGGCCGGCTGTCCTGGGGACTGGCCGACCAGGCGGCCTCCAGCGTGAGCAACTTCGTGGTGGGCATCTACGTGGCCCGCTCGCTGGGGGTGACCGCGTTCGGCGTGTTCAGCCTCGCCTGGGTGACGTACGGCGTGGTGCTCAACGTCTCCCGCGGGCTGGCCACCGATCCGCTCGTGGTGCGCTTCAGCGGCGTGCCGGACGCGTCCTGGCGCGGGGCGGTGGCCCGGTCGGCGGGTACCGCACTCGGCGTCGGTGCGGCCATCGGCGCGGTGTGTCTGGTGGCCGGGCTCGGCCTCGGCGGCCGAGTGGGGCCCGCGTTCGCCGCCCTTGGTGTCATGTTGCCGGGGCTGCTGCTCCAGGACGCCTGGCGGTTCTCGTTCTTCGCCGCCGGCACCGGGCAGAAGGCGTTCGTCAACGACGTCGTGTGGGGTGTCGCGCTCGTCCCGGCCATGGTGGTGGCGGCCCGTGTGGGCAGCGTGGCCGCTTTTGTGCTCGCCTGGGGCGCGTCCGCCACGGTGGCGGCGGGGTACGGCTGCCTCCAGTCCGGCATCCGGCCCCGGCTGGCCGAGGCGCGCGGGTGGCTTCGCGAGCAACGCGATCTCGGCTACCGGTACCTGGTCGAGAACGTCAGCCTCAGTGGCGCGAGCCAGCTGCGGGCCTACGGGCTCGGCGCGATCGTCGGGGTCGGCGCGGTGGGTGCGGTGCGGGGCGCCGAGCTCCTGCTCGGCCCGTTCCTGGCGGTGCTCATGGGGCTTTCGCTGGTCACCGTCCCGGAGGCGGCGCGGGTGCTGCGGCAGGCCCCGCACCGGCTCGGCACGTTCTGCCTCCTGCTGGGCGGGGGGCAGGCCGCCGCCGCGCTGCTCTGGGGCGCGGCGCTGCTGCTGATGCCCGGCCGGCTCGGCGAGCTGGTGCTCGGCGGCGTCTGGCACTCCGCCTCGCAGCTCATCGTGCCGGTCACCCTCGGCGTCGCGGGCGCGGGCCTCGGCACCGGCGCGGCGGCCGGGCTGCGCGCGCTCGGTGCGGCCCGGCGCAGCCTGCGCTGCCAGCTGTTCGCCTCCGCCTGCTATGTCAGCGGCGGGCTCGGCGGGGCGGCCGCCGCCGGCACGGTCGGCTCGGCCTGGGGCGTCGCCGCCGCGACCGTCAGCGGCTCGGCCGTGTGGTGGCTGCAACTGCGGTCCGCCCTGCGCGAGCGCCACCGCAATCCCATCCCCGAAGTGAGGACCTCATGACCGCCCAACCCAGGCTGAGCATCGGCCTGCCCGTGTACAACGGCGAGGAGTACCTGGCCGAGTCGCTCGACGCCCTGCTCGGCCAGACCTACGAGGACTTCGAGCTGGTCATCTCCGACAACGCCTCGACCGACGGGACCCAGGAGATCTGCCGCAAGTACGCCGCGCGGGACTCGCGCATCCGGTACCTCCGGCTGCCCCGGAACATCGGTGCCACGCCGAACCACAACCATGTGTTCGCCGAGTCCCGCGGCGAGCTGTTCAAGTGGGCCTCGCACGACGACCTGTACGGCCGGGACCTGCTGCGGCGCTGCGTGGAGGCGCTCGACGAGCGGCCGGACATGATCCTCGCGCACACCGGCCAGGCGGTCATCGACGGGGACGGCCGGGTGAAGGTCCCGTACGAGTACGGGCTCGCCACCGACTCTCCGCACGCGCCGGAGCGCTTCCGCAGTCTGTTGTTCGAGCCGGGTGGCGACGACTTCTACGGAGTGATGCGGGCCGACATGCTGCGCCGGGTGAAGCCGCTCGACAGCTACCACCACGCGGACCGCACGTTCGTCGCCGAGATCACCCTGCACGGGCCCTTCCACCAGGTGCCGGAGCTGCTGTACTTCCGCCGCGACCACCCCACGCGCGCCGAGCGGGCGAATCCCGGCAAGCGCGCCCGGTGCGTCAACCTGGACCCGCGCCGGGCGGGCCCGCTGCACCCGACGCCCCGGCTGCTCGCCGAGTACGTGTGGGGCTTCGTCGCGGCGATCCGACGGGCGCCGTTGTCCCCGGCCGACCGGCGCGCGTGCTACCGCCACCTGGCCGCGTGGATGACCAGCCGGGTCCGGCCGGGCGCCGGCGAGCGGGTCGAGGACCGGGCCCCGGTCGACCCGGGCCGGCTCACCGTGTCCGTCGACGCCCTCGTCGCCGGCCGTGAGGGGAGGCGGGCATGACGGCCGCGGACGGGACCCCGGTGCGCGTCGGGGTGTTCGGCCTGCTCGGCTCCGGCAACCTCGGCAACGACGGATCGCTCGAAGCCGTGCTCGGGTACCTCCGCGCCGAACACCCGGAGGCGGTCGTGGACGCGCTGTGCGGCGGGCCCGAGGCCGTGACGACCCGGTTCGGGATCCCCGCGACGCGGCTGCACTGGTACCGCGGGGAGTACCGGACCGCGTCGCGTGCGGGCGCGGTCGCGGGGAAGGGCCTGGGCAAACTCGTCGACGCCTTCCGCACCGCCGCCTGGGTGCGGCGGCACGATGTGGTGATCGTCCCGGGCATGGGCGTCCTGGAGGCCACGCTGCCGCTGCGGCCTTGGGGCTTCCCGTACTCGCTGTTCCTGCTCTGCGCCAGTGGCCGGCTGCTGCGCACCCGGGTGGCGCTGGTCAGCGTCGGCGCCGCGACGATCGGCGACCGGCCGACCCGGGCCCTGGTGCGCTGGTCGGCGCGGCTGGCCGCCTACCGGTCGTACCGGGACGCGCAGTCCCGCGACGCGATGCGGGCGATGGGCGTGGACACCGCGCGCGACGAGGTCTACCCGGACCTCGCGTTCGCCCTGCCGACGCCACAGTCCCCCGAGCTCTCGGCTTCTCCCCCAGCCTTCGACCGGGAGGGGCCCCCAGAACAGGGAGGCACCCCCAGCGCGCCCTCGGACCCGTCGGCCCCGCAGGGCCCGGTCTGCGTCGGCGTCATGGACTTCCACGGCGGCAACGACGATCGCGCCCGGGCCGACGAGATACACCGGCGCTACCTCGACGGGACGATCCGGTTCGTCCGCGCGCTCGTCGAGGACGACAGGGCCGTCCGGCTGCTCACCGGTGACGAGTGCGACGCGTCGGTGGTCGCCGCGATCCTCGACGCGGTGGACTCGCCGCTGGTCACCGCCGCCGAGCCGTCCTCACTGGCCGACCTGATGAAGGAGATGGCGGCTGCCGACACCGTGGTGGCGGTCCGCTACCACAACCTGATCTGCGCGCTGAAGACCGGTACGCCGGTGCTCGCCCTCAGCTACGCGGCGAAGAGCGACGCGCTCATGGCGGAGATGGGCCTCGGCGCGTACTGCCACCCGGCGCGCGAGGTCGACGCCGACCGACTGCTCGAGCAGTTCCGTGCGCTGGAGAAGCGTTCGGCCGAGCTGCGGCGGACCCTCACCGAGCGGAACCTGGCCGCCGCCCTGCGGCTCCAGCACCAGTTCGACTCCTTGACCGCGGCCCTGTTCCCTGCGGCCGACCACGCCCACACCTCGCGGAAGGCTCCATGAAGGCGACCGAAGTCCCGGAGATCACCGGCGCGTACCTCTTCGAACCGACGCCGTACGCCGACGAACGCGGCTTCTTCTGCCGCACCTTCGACGCCGACGTGGTCCGCTCGGTGGGCCTCGACCCGGACGCCTTCGTCCAGGACAGCCTGTCCCGCTCGGTCCGGGGCGTGCTGCGCGGCCTGCACCTGCGCTCCGGCGCCGGCGAGGCCAAGCTGGTGCGGTGCTCGTACGGGAGGATCTTCGACGTCGTCGTGGACCTGCGGCCGGACTCGCCGACCTACCGCAACCGGGCCTGCTTCGAGCTGTCCGGCGAGACGCAGGTGACCCTGTACATCCCGGCGGGGTGCGCGCACGGCTTCCAGGCGCTGACCGAGACCGCCGACACCTCGTACCGGATCGACCGCCCGCACGATCCCGCCGAGGACGTGACGATCGCCTTCGACGACCCCGAGCTCGCCATCCCCTGGCCGCTGCCGGTCGCATCGATGTCCCAGCGGGACCGGGAGGCGCCGAGCCTCGCCGAGGTCCTCAAGCACCAGGAAAGTTGAGGACGGCGTGCACACCGAAGACACCGGAGAGTTCCTCCTGCCCCGCTCGCGGCTGGCCAACGAGCGGCTGCACGCGATGATCCCCGGGGGCGCGCACACCTACGCCAAGGGCGACGACCAGTACCCCGAGAACCTGGCCCCGGTCATCAGCCACGGCCGCGGTGCCCACGTGTGGGACATCGACGGCAACCGCTACGTCGAGTACGGCTCCGGCCTGCGGTCGGTCAGCCTCGGCCACGCCCACCCACGCGTGATCGAGGCGGTGCGACGAGAACTCGACCGCGGCAGCAACTTCGTGCGGCCGTCCATCGTGGAGGTCGAAGCCGCGGAACGCTTCCTGGCCACGGTGCCGACCGCCGAGATGGTGAAGTTCGCGAAGAACGGCTCCGACGCCACCACCGCCGCGGTGCGCCTCGCCCGCGCCGCCACCGGGCGCCCGCGGGTGGCCATCTGCGCCGACCATCCCTTCTTCTCCGTCGACGACTGGTTCATCGGCACCACGCCGATGTCCGCCGGTATTCCGGCGGCGGCCAACGAGCTCACCGTGGCGTTCCCTTACGGGGACCTGGCCGCCACGGAGGAACTGCTCACCCGGTACCAGGACGAGGTCGCCTGCCTGATCCTCGAACCCGCCACCCATGCCGAGCCGCCGCCGGGGTACCTCGCCGGCCTGCGCGAGCTGGCCGACCGGCACGGCTGCGTACTGATCTTCGATGAGATGATCACCGGCTTCCGCTGGTCCGAGGCCGGCGCCCAGGGCCTGTACGGCGTCGTCCCCGACCTCTCCACGTTCGGCAAGGCGCTGGGCAACGGATTCGCCGTCTCCGCGCTGGCCGGGCGCCGCGATCTGATGGAGCGGGGCGGGCTGCGTCACTCCGGCGACCGGGTGTTCCTGCTGTCCACCACGCACGGTGCGGAAACGCACTCCCTGGCAGCCGCGATGGCCGTGCTCACCACCTACGTCGAAGAGGGCGTCACCGCACGGCTGCACGGCCTCGGCGAGCGGTTGGGCGCCGGTGTCCGCGACGCCGCGGCCGCGATGGGCGTCGGTGACCACCTCGTCGTCCGGGGCCGGGCCAGCAACCTGGTCTTCGCCACCCTCGACGAGAACGGGCAGCCGTCGCAGGAGTACCGCACCCTGTTCCTGCACCGGCTCCTCGCGGGCGGGGTGCTTGCCCCGTCGTTCGTGGTGAGCAGCGCGCTCAGCGACGCCGACATCGATCACACCGTCGACGTGGTGGCCCGGGCTTGTGCGGTGTACCGGAAGGCGCTGGACGCCGCCGACCCCACCCCCTGGCTGGCCGGACGACCGGTGAAGCCCGTGTTCCGCCGCCTGGCGTGAGGTGACGTCAGCGACGCTCCAGCCGACCGGCGTCGGCCGTCCCGCCGCCCAGCCGGTCAGCCATCCGGTCGACCAGCCAGGCAGCCGCCGGTATCACGGCCAGCGCGGTGCACCAACCGCCGAGGACGTCGGTCGGGTAGTGCGCGCCCAGGGCGACCTGCGCCCAACCCATGGCGGCGCCGGCAACCAGCGCCGCGGCGAGCACAAGTGACGTGCCGGCTGTCCTGCCGAGGCCGAGCCGGCCGGTCGCGAGCAGCGCCACCACGAGGGCGAGCGCGGTGGCGAAGGCGGTGTGCCCGCTCGGGTAGGACAGGTTCCCTCCGTGGATGGTGCGTCCCACCAGGGACTTGAGCAGCGTCGCCGTGCCCACGGTCATGCCGGCGCCGGCCACGGCGAGCACCGCTGCGCGAGGACGCCGAAGCAGCAGGCAGCACGTCACGGTGGCCACGACCAGCGTCGCCGCTCCCGCGGGCTCCCCCAAGAAGTCCGTGGCCAGAGCGACGGACCGCCACGGCGGCCGCACACCGTCCACTGCCGCCGAGATCCGCGCGTCCACCGTGCCGGGCTTGCTGTCGTCGGCATACAGGACCCCGAGCACGAGGACCGCCAGCGCGGCGAGGGCCGCCATCAGCCCGAGCCACAGGCGCAGCGACGGAAGCAGCACCGCGGGCGCCGACCGGCGGGTCACACGCCCACCGCGTCCGGTCGAGCCGAACGGCTGCCCACCTGCTGGTCCGGGCCCGCGCCGCGCGCACCGCGTTTCGGGTTCTGCTCGCCGGCCGCCGCCACTACCCCAGCGGAAGCCCGCACTTCATCGCCCGACCCGGCCGCGCCACGCCCCCCTACGTGGCGGCGGACGAGCCGAACACCGCGCTCATGACCGAGACGGGGAAAACCCGCACACCGTCGCAGACCGTCCGGCAGATGCGATGCACCTCCCCCTCCCGTCGGGGCCGACGCCATGTCACCCGCCGCCACCGCGACGCCGTGCCCCCGAGAACTGCCCGCCGCCGCCCGCCGACATGGCCGGCATCGCCAGATGTACGGGCGGCACACGGCTTGGACCGGGCAAGATTGCAGACACGTCAAGCGCGAACCGGGCTGGGCCGACTTCCACGCCTGCTCCGGCCAAGCGATCCAACGCCACTGACGCTGGTCGACGTGGCCTTCGGCTTCCGCCGGCACCGACTCCCCACCAACGACCCCCCGTCGTGTCCGGCTCGGCCCGCTCACCCTGGTCAAGGGCATCGGAACCGGTCTCTGGCTGGCACCCTAACCGCCGTCGGAAAGTCCGCGGGTCAACACTTCGCGAATTTTGGTCCTGGATTGCCTTTCCGTGCCGGAGCCACGGAGTGTCGCCGGAACCGCGATCGTGATGCGTCGTGAGTGACGCCCGCCTGCGCGCGTCGACTTGGGCCGGGGCACGTTGTCGCACCGCTCGGCCTCGGTACCCCTGTCAGCATGATCGGCGGTTGCCGACGGACGCCGGCACGCAGCCCGCCGCCACCGAACCAGCGGAAACCGAAGGTCGGATGGCCTATCGGACCGGCTCGAGAATGGCGACGCACTCCACGTGGTGCGTCATCGGGAAGATGTCGGCCTGAGCGAGTCACGGAAAAGCCCAGGTCGCAGCCGTTTTCTCGTCTCACGGCCTTGCGTGCGGGCGCCCAGAGCGTCAATCGAGCGTCACGGCCGCAGTCCGTCCCTCCCGCTCAGGGCAGAACAGGCTGCGACAACCAGCTCACCGGCAGGATCCGCCTCCGCACACTCCGGACGTCAGCTCGCAACATCGTGCCCCGCAGCACTTCTCCGGCCGCCCTAATAAAGCCAGCCCTCCAACCCAAAGCGCCGCGCACCCACGCCGAGGGACCCCTCGGGAGCGGTCGCCGAGGACCTCGCGCTGTACCGGGAGAAGTTCCGGCGACGCCTACCGAAGTCGCTGGACGAGTTGCAGGGCCCCACTCAGGCGGTCGTGGAGCTGCCGCTGCACATGGACTGGTCCGGGATGGCCTCGTACGACATGGCCAAGCCTCGCCAGCGCATGAGCCTGTACCGCACCGTCCCGCACGAGGGCCTGCACGACGATCTGCCTTGCTACCTCAACCGGGGCCTGCTCCTCCAGATGTGGCCGGTGCTGCGCACTCTCGTCGGTCGCACCGTGCGCGCCGTGTGGGAAGACGCCTTCCCCCAGCTCGCCTCCCGCACCCGGGCAGCCGCGTGACGGACATGCCGGATCTGCACACGCGGCTCCTGGCGGATGTGATCGCCCTCGGGGCTCCGTATCCGCTGGTCCTCACCGGTGGATACGCCGTGCGGGCGCGCGTGAACCGCCCCATTCAGCTCTCGATGTCGCTACCGAGAACCCGGCACCCGAAGCCGCCGCCGTCAAGTGCGTCTACATGGCGCTGATGAGCATGGACCCGACAGGGAAGGGCCGCTAGAGGTGGACCATGCGCTGGAAGGCCCCCTAGAACGCCTTCCAGATCGCCTTTGAAGGCCGCCTCACTCCCACCAACCACTGACCGTTTCAACAACCAAGATCAGCCGCTAAATTAAATTGACACACCCTTCACCGGGAGTCAGCGCATTGTCAGCGGGTGGGTTCGAGCCGGGCCGCGGTGGTGTCGAGCAGGAGTTCGGTGAAGGTGCTGGCGGCGGGGGTGAGCGCGTGGTCGGCCATGCGGACCAGGAGGATGCGGCGCACCGGAGCGGGCGGCAGCAAGGGCAGGACGCTGACGCCGGGGCGGATGCCTTCCAGGGCGAGAGTGGGGGCGAGGGCGACGCCGATGCCGGCGGCGACCATGGCCTGGGCCTCCTGGTAGTCGTGGGCCTCGTAGGCGATCTGGGGTTCGAAGCCGGCGGCGCGGCAACTGCGGTCGAGGGCCTCGGCCACGGGGTGGTGCTCGGCTCGCGTGATCCACGGGTCGTCCGCGAGGTCGGCGAGCGTGGCCGAGTCGCGCCCGGCGAACGGGTGCTGGTCGCTGACGAGGAGGGCTGGCGGGTCGTCGAGGAGTGGCGTGACGACGACGTCCTCGCGGTCGATGCGGCTCCAGTCGTAGTCCCACATCAGGGAGAGTTCGATCTCCCGGTTCTCCAGCATCGACCACAGGCCGGCGATGCGGGCGCTGCGCACCGTGAGCCGTACGTCGGGATGCGCCGTCCGGAAGGCGATGACGGCCCGGGGGAGCAGTGAGGCGCCGACGGTGGGGAAGGTGCCGATACGCAGGGTGCCCGCGCGCAGGCCGGCGAAGTCGGCGAGCTCGTTCTCCGCGGCCGTCAGTTCGCGTTCGATCCGGGCCGCCCGGTCGGCCAGGGCGCGCCCCGCGTCGGTCAGCGTGACCCCTCGCGCGTGACGCTCCAGAAGGGGCTGTCCCGCCTCCGCCTCTAGGCGGCTGACCTGCTGCGACACCGCCGACGGGGTGTAGTTGAGGGCACGTGCGGTCGCGGTCACCGAGCCGCGGCGGGCGACCTCCGCGAAGAGCAGAATACGCCGCACGTCGAGCACTGCCTCACCTCAAGACTTAACCCCAGCTTAATGCCTCTATAGATTTTGGAGATTGTACTTCACGCCGACGTAACTCACCGTGGATCCAACCACCGGGCAGAGAAGCCTCCGGCGGATCCGGAGTTCCCGGCTATTTTCACGTCTATGTCCGCATTCATGGGGAGTCTGTTGTGTTGCGTCTGCAGGGCGAGATGATCCGCGGAGGAACCAGCAAGTGCTGGATCTTCGCCCACCACGACGTGGCGGCGACCGGCGTGGACGTCGACTCCGTCCTGCTGGCCGCCTTCAACGCCGCCGACCCCCGCCAGATCGACGGCGTCGGCGGCGCCACCTCTACCACGTCGAAGGCCGCGGTCGTCCAGATCTCGGCCGAGGCGGACGTCGACATCGAGTACGCCTTCGCCCAGGTCGGCATCGGTGACGAACGCGTGGAGTGGGCGAGCAACTGCGGTAACTGCGCCACCGCGGTCGCCCTCTACGCCGTTCACCACGGCCTCGTACCGATCACCGCGGACACCACCACCGTCCGCATGCGCAACGTCAACACCAGGGCCCGCCTCACCGGCACCATCTCCACCCCGTGCGGTATCGCCCCGGACGAGGGCATGGCGCTGGTGCCCGGCACGGCCGCGCCCGGTGTGCCGGTCCTGCTCGGCTTCGAGGACCCGGCGGGCTCCACCACCGGGCGGGCGCTGCCCACCGGCCACGCCGTGGACACCCTGACCGGCCCCGAAGGTCCCGTCGAGGCGACCCTCGTCGACGCCGGCGCCCCCGCCGCGCTCTTCGAGGCCAAGGCTTTCGGCCTCGACGGCACCGAGTCCCTCACTCAGTTCGCCGCCGCCGTCCCCGCGCTCACCGTGCTGCGCCGCCAGGCGGCCCTCGCGATGGGCCTGGCCAAGAAGAACGACCCGGTCAGCCACGCGGTCCCGAAGGTCGGCATCGTCGCCCGTCCCGCCTCGTACCGCACCACCCATGGCATTCTGGTCGATCAGGACGAGTACGACCTGGCCGTCCGGATGGTCTCCATGCACGCACCCCACCCGGCGATCGGCCTCACCTCCGCCGTCGCCCTGGCCACCGCCGCCGCCACCCCCGGCACCCTTGCCCACCGTGTCGCCCGGCAGACCGCCGACGGAACACTGCGCCTGGGCACCCCCGCGGGCGTGATCACCGCCCAAGCCGTCCCCGCACCGGACGGCGCGTCCCCCACGGTGCTGCTGCACCGCGCCGCCCGGCGTATCGCCCGAGCCGAACTCCTCGTTCCCGTCCTGGAAGGACGCCCCGCATGAGCCGCAACGACGCTGCCCCGGGTACCGGCACCGCTCCACCGAGTCGCCTGCGCCGGCTGCTCTCCCGCCTCTACATCCAGTGCCTGATCGGCATCATGGCCGGCGCCGTGGTGGGCTGGCTGTGGCCCACCTTCGGCGCCGAGCTCAAACCCCTGGGCGACGGGTTCATCGCACTGGTCAAGATGATGATCGCGCCGATCATCTTCTGCACGGTCGTACACGGCATCGCCTCCATGGACAACCTGCGCGCGGTCGGCCGGGTCAGCCTCAAGGCGCTGATCTACTTCGAGGTCCTCACCACCGTCGCCATGGTGATCGGCCTCGTCGTCGTCAACATCGTCAAGCCCGGCAGCGGACTGCACATCGACGTCGCGTCGCTCTCCACCAAGGGCCTGCCACCGGCCGCGACGGAGCACGAGGGCTTCGTCGAGTTCGTCCTGGCGATGATCCCGGCCACGCTGGTCAGCGCCTTCACCGGCAACGACATCTTGCCGGTGCTCCTCGTCTCAGTGCTGTTCGGCTTCGGCCTGCACGCCAGCGGCGAGGCCGGCCTGAGCATCGCCCGCGGTATCGAGAAGTTCTCCACGGTGCTCTTCACGCTGATCCGCTGGATCATGCGGCTCGCCCCGATCGGCGCATTCGGCTCGATGGCCTTCACCATCGGCAACTACGGCCTGGACACACTGAGCCATCTCGCCCTGCTCGTCGGCTCGTTCTGGCTCACGGCGCTCTTCTTCGTCCTGGTCGTCCTCGGCGCGGTCATGCGCCTCAACGGCCTGCGCATCCTCCCCTTCCTGCGCTACATCAAGGAGGAGCTGCTGATCGTCCTGGGCACCTCGTCCACCGAGCCCGTTCTGCCGCGCATGATGGCCAAGCTACAACACGTGGGCGCCTCGAAGCCGGTCGTCGGCATCACAGTGCCCGCCGGCTACTCCTTCAACCTCGACGGCACCGCGATCTACCTGACCATGGGCTCGGTGTTCCTCGCCCAGGCCCTCGGCATCGACCTCAGCCTCACCCAGCAGCTGTCCATGCTCGCGATCATGCTGCTCACCTCCAAGGGAGCGGCCGGCGTCACCGGCTCCGGATTCATCGCCCTCGCCGCCACCCTCAGCGCCGTCCCGCACGTTCCGGTCGCCGCCCTCGCCCTGATCTTCGGCATCGACCGCTTCATGTCCGAGGCCCGCGCCCTCACGAGCCTCGTCGGCAACGGCGTCGCCACCCTGGCCGTCGCCCGATGGGAGGGTCAGCTCGACGAGGACCGCGCCAAGGCCGTCCTGCGCGGCGAGATCCCCTACGTCCCCGTCCCGGTGACGCCCGCGCCCAAGCCGAAGGCCGTGACGCCCGAACCGGCCCTGGAGCCGGTGCCCTCCATCGGCTGACACAGCCGCGGATCCAGGAGGCCGGTCCGGAGCACCCGCTCCGAACCGGCCCTTTCCCACGACAGGAGTGTGTACGTATACGACCGGGCCCGGGGACGTCATCGCGGTCGGCGGCAAAAGCGCCGGCTTCAGCGCCGCACAGTCCGCCCGCGGGCAGGGCGCACGCTTCCTGACCTGGGAATTCGGCGGCTGGGTGACGCCGAGGGACTCCGCGAGTTCCTCGCCCCTGCGGGTGGACACACTCAGCGGACAAGCAGTGGCCACCACACCGATCAGGGCCTGCGCGGTCCGGCGGCGCCGTTCCAGGAGCCAGTGCGGGAAGTACCGCCCTGCCGCAGCTCACGCACACTGGGTGGCGGGTCGTGGTCATCCCACGCCGCTGCCATAGCTCGTCAGCTGGGCCGGGTAGGCCGTGGGAGAGGCTCAGTGGGCGCTTCCCGCAGCGCAGCTGAGGCAGACCTGTCTTACCAGCGACCTCGGCAGCCCGCTGGACGACGAGCGGCGCTGAACCTGTGGCACACGGCGTGTACGGAGGAGGGGGTCTAGGACTTCGACGCGGAGCTCCTGGACTCCGAGTTCAAGCACGTGATCCTGGCCCAGGGGTGCGGCTCGAGAGAACAGTACCCCGCACGAGAGTGGGCGCCTCAGCGCCCACGTGCACTTCTTTCCTGCGAGGTCGCGAGGAGCTGCTAGACCTTCTCAGCCACCACCCGGGCGTGCTCGACCGTAAGCATCTCGACGTCCTCTACGTCAGAGGTCAGGATCGTCACCCGACCTGGCTGCGCCAGCGCCGTCGCACACAGCATGGCGTCAATGGCGTACTTGTGCCCGTGCAGCCCGGCACCCCGCAGTAGGACTGCCGCCGACTGCGCAACAGCCTGGGTGACCGGCTCGACGCGGAGGCGGGAAAGGGTCCACTTCAGCGCGGCGTCATTGATCCTCGGGTGGATGACCTCGACCAGTACCGCGGCCGAGGTGATCACAGGGAGATCCGCGTCACGAGCTGCCGTCAGCCACTCGTGAACCTCTTGATCCCGCTGGACGGCCTTGGCCAGACCCTCACTGTCCAGAACCAGGGCTCCACTCACGCAGCAGCCCCGGACTCGGGCGCAGAGCCGGTGAGCTTGGCCCGCTTGGCAGCCACGGCCTCCGCATCTGCCGGACCGTGGGCCTTTTCGAAGTCTGCGATGAGCTCGTCCAGGTTGTCGCGCTCGATCTGGCGCTGCGCAGCCCGCTCTAGATACGCGGAGACACCACGCCTACCCACCCGCTCGCGGATCGCCTGCAGAGTGCCGGCGGTCAGCGACACGGAGATACCGCTACTCGGACCGTCTCCCGGTAGGAAGTCATCATCAGCCATGGAACTATTTTGGCATTCGAAATGCCAAAATGCCACCCGCCTACGGCGCGGCACGACTCCCGGAATCAACGGACCCAGTCACGCACGCATACGCGGCCCGGGAGTGTGATGGGGCGTCAGAACGTGCGTCGTTTGAGCGTCAGCAATCCAAGGACTGCGCCGCTGCCGCTGACGCAGCAGTCGACGCCCCTGCCTGATGCCGCAGGTCAGACGGTATGCGGGCAGCAAATCCAACGATTCACCCGTTGGATAGACGGAAACAGGTCGAGCTGACGCACCGACCCAAGAAGATGCAGGTCAGTGCGCCTTCGCCACCGGCTCCAGGACCGCCACGCACTCCACGTGGTGCGTCATCGGGAAGAGGTCGAACGCGCGCAGCCGCCGCGGCGCGTAACCCGCGGCGCGGAAGTAGCCGAGGTCGCGGGCGAGGGCGGCGGGGTCGCAGGCGACGTAGGCGATGCGGCGGGGGCCGAGGGAGGCGACGTGCTCCACGGTGGCGCGTCCGGCGCCGGTGCGGGGCGGGTCGAGGACGACGAGGTCGGTCTCGGTGATCCCGGTGCGGGGCAGCACGGCCTCGACCTTGCCCTGCTCGATGCGGACCCGGTCGAGGTCGGCCAGGTTGTGCCGGGCGTCCTCCACGGCGCGCTTGCCGGACTCGATGCCGAGCACGGCGCCGGTCTCGCCGACCCGCTCGGCGAGGGCGCCCGCGAAGAGGCCGACGCCGCAGTACAGGTCGAGGGCCGTCTCGCCCTTGCGCGGCATGAGGCCCTGCATGACGGCCTCGATGAGGAGCTCGGCGGCCTTCGGGTGGACCTGCCAGAAACCGCCGGAGCCCACCCGCCAGGTCCGGTCGATCGCGCGCTCGCGCACGAAGCCGCGGCCGTGGACGCGGTGGACGCCGCCCTGCTCGTCGACCCGCAGGACGGAGACGGGACGGTCCAGCTCGACGATGGGGAGCCGCGCGCCGGGGCGCGGGGTGACGATGACCTGGCGGTCGGAGGAGCCGGTGGCGGCGATGGCCTCGATCGTGGCGATGCCGGGCCAGTCGCGGGACTCGACGCCCAGTTCGGAGACGCCAGGAGCGGCGATCAGGCAGCGGTCGATGCGCTCGACCTCGTGCGAGCGGTGCCGGCGCAGTCCCGCGTGGCCCTCGGCGTCGACCGCGTACTGGACGCGGGTGCGCCAGGCCGGGACCTCGCCCTTGGCGACCTTGTCGCCCGGAGCCGGCTCGACGGTGCCGTCCCAGCCCGCCTCCTCGGGGGTGAGGTGGGCGAGCCGCTGCAGCTGCTCGGTGATCACCTGCACCTTGAGCCGCCGCTGCGCGCCGGGGGCCGCGTGCTGCCAGTCGCAGCCGCCGCACTTGCCGGGGCCGGAGAAGGGGCAGGGCGCCTCGACGCGGTCCGGGGAGGCCTCCAGGACCTCCACGGCGTCGGCGCGCAGGAAGCGCGAGTCCGGGCCGCCCTCGGTGATCTCGGCGACGACCCGCTCACCGGGCAGCGCGTGCCGTACGAAGATCACCTGCGGCCGGTCGTGGCCCGGCAGGACGGTCCGCGCGATGCAGTGGCCGCCGTGCGCCACCGCACCGACCTCGACCTCGTAGCGCTCGCCGACGAGGGCGTCGGCCTCAGGGGCCTTGGAACGGTGCTGCATGACGGAAGAGGCTCCTGGGTGACGAGGGGAACGGGGACGGCGAAGAACGAGCAGCTGACAAGTCTACGGCCCGCCGCCGCCCCCGGATCACGCCTGCCGGCTGGGCTCCTGGTCGCCCTTCGGGCGCCCCACCTCGCCGCGCCGCACGGAACCGGGCGCGTTCCACTCGGCGCCCTTGCGGGCCCGCAGCTTGGCGCGCTCGGAGGACTCCAGCTGCCATGGCACGGAGGTGACCATGACGCCCGGGGTGAACAGCAGCCGGCCCTTGAGCCGCAGGGCGCTCTGGTTGTGCAGCAGGTGCTCGTACCAGTGGCCGACCACGTACTCCGGGATGAAGATCGAGACGACGTCGCGCGGGCTGCTGCGGCGCAGGCTCTTGACGTAGTCGACGATCGGCCGGGTGATCTCGCGGTAGGGCGAGTCCAGCACCTTCAGCGGTACGTCGATGCCCCGGCGGTGCCACTCGGCCTGCAGGGCCTTGGTGTCGGCCGGGTCCACGTTGATGCTGAGCGCCTCCAGCGTGTCCGACCGGAAGAGCCGGGCGTACGACAGGGCGCGCAGCGTGGGCTTGTGCACCTTGGAGACCAGGACGATGGAGTGCACCCGGGAGGGCTTGACCTCCTCCTCACTGGGCTCCTCCGCGACCGCGAGCTCGCTGGAGACGCGGTCGTAGTGGCGGCGGATCGCGGTCATGACGCCGTAGAAGATCACCATGCCGAGGACGGCGACCCAGGCGCCGTGGGTGAACTTCGTCAGCAGCACGACGACCAGGACGAGCCCGGTGAAGAAGGCGCCGAAGGCGTTGATCGCACGGGAGCGGATCATGTGGCGGCGCGCGGCGGGGTCGGTGTCCGTGGCCAGGTGCCGGTTCCAGTGCCGGACCATGCCGATCTGGCTGAGGGTGAAGGAGACGAAGACGCCGACGATGTACAGCTGGATCAGCCGGGTCGAGTCGGCCCCGTAGATGTAGACGAGCACGGCGGCGAAGGCGGCCAGCAGCACGATGCCGTTGCTGAAGGCGAGCCGGTCACCGCGGGTGTGCAGCTGGCGCGGCAGGTAGCGGTCCTGCGCGAGGATCGAGCCGAGCACCGGGAAGCCGTTGTACGCGGTGTTAGCGGCCAGGAACAGGACCAGTGCGGTGGCGCCGGCAAGGAAGACGAAGGGGATGGAGCCGTTGCCGAAGACGGCGGAGGCGACCTGGGCGATCACCGGGTCCTGGGTGTAGCCGGGGCCGACCGGCTTGCCGTTCACCAGCAGGTCGACGGCGGGGTTCTCGGCCATCCGCACGTTGGTGTTGATGGCGAGCGCGATGATGCCGCAGAACATGGTCACGGCGAGGACGCCCATCAGCGCCAGCGTCGTCGCGGCGTTCTTCGACTTGGGCTTGCGGAAGGCCGGCACGCCGTTGCTGATCGCCTCGACGCCGGTGAGCGCGGCACAGCCGGAGGAGAAGGCCCGCAGCAGGAGGAAGACGAGCGCGAAACTCGCGAGGTTGCTGTGCTCGGCCTTGATCGTGAAGCCGGCGGTGGGGGCGTGCATCTCGTCGCCGGTCGCGATCCGGAAGATGCCCCAGGCCAGCATGCAGAAGACGCCGAAGACGAACGCGTAGGTGGGGATGGCGAAGATCGTGCCCGACTCGCGCACGCCGCGCAGGTTCATCACCATGAGCAGCACGATCATGCCGATGGCGCCCAGCACCTTGTGCTCGACGAAGAACGGCACGGCCGAGCCGAGGTTCTCCACACCGGAGGCGACCGACACGGCCACGGTGAGGACGTAGTCGACCAGCAGGGCGCTGGCCACGGTCAGGCCGGCGCGCGGGCCCAGGTTGGTGGTCGCGACCTCGTAGTCACCGCCGCCCGAGGGGTAGGCGTGCACGTTCTGCCGGTACGAGGCGACGACGGTGAACATCAGCACGACGACCGCCACCGCGATCCAGGGGCTGAAGTGGTAGGCCGACACTCCCGCGATCGACAGCACGAGGAGCACCTCTCCGGGCGCGTACGCCACGGAGGACAGCGGGTCGGAGGCGAAGACGGGGAGCGCCAGCCTCTTCGGGAGGAGCGTCTCCCCGAGCCTGTCGCTGCGGAGCGCCCGCCCGATCAGGATCCGTTTCGGAAGGTCGGTCAGTTTGGACACCCCGCGATGTTAGAGGATCGTCAAGATTTCCGATCCCCCGCCCACCTATCAAGGGGTTACGTGCGTGTGTAGCTTTGGGCGCGGTCTGAGACCCTGAGAGGGAATCGGCCGGAATCGTTGGCAGCCGGAAGGACGGTCGTGCACGTCGTGATTATGGGTTGTGGGCGAGTGGGTTCCACTCTCGCCCACTCCCTTGAGCAGCAAGGTCATACAGTGGCCGTGGTCGACCAGGACCCTACGGCGTTCCGCCGTCTGGGCTCCGGGTTCAGCGGACGCCGCGTGACCGGGGTCGGTTTCGACCAGGACACGCTGCGCGAGGCCGGCATCGAGGAGGCGGGCGCGTTCGCGGCCGTCAGCAGCGGTGACAATTCCAACATCATCGCGGCCCGGGTGGCCCGGGAGATGTTCGGTATCGAGAACGTCGCCGCGCGCATCTACGACCCACGGCGGGCGGAGGTGTACCAGCGCCTGGGCATCCCCACCGTCGCCACCGTCCGCTGGACGGCCGACCAGATGCTCCGCCGCCTGCTGCCCTCCGGCGCGGAGCCGCTGTGGCGCGACCCGAGCGGGGGTGTGCAGCTCGCCGAGGTGCACGCGGACACCGCCTGGGTGGGCCACAAGATCAGCAGGCTCCAGGAGGAGACCGGGGTGCGCGTGGCGTTCCTCACCCGGCTGGGCGAGGCGATGCTCCCCACCTCGGAGACCGTCCTGCAGGAGGGCGACCTGGTGCACGTGATGATGCGCACGGGCGAGGTCGAGCAGGTCGAGGCGGCGTTCGCCAAGGGCCCTGAGGAGGCGCACCGATGAGGGTCGCCATTGCCGGGGCCGGGGCCGTGGGCCGCTCCATCGCGGGCGAGCTGCTGGAGAACGGCCACGAGGTCCTGCTGATCGACAAGAACCCGAGCTCGATCTCGGTGGAGCGCGTCCCGCAGGCGGAGTGGCTGCTGGCCGACGCCTGCGAGATCACCTCGCTGGACGAGGCCGCGCTGCAGCGCTGCAACGTGGTCATCGCCGCCACGGGCGACGACAAGGTCAACCTGGTCGTGTCGCTGCTCGCCAAGACGGAGTACGGCGTGCCGCGCGTCGTCGCCCGGGTGAACAACCCCAAGAACGAGTGGCTCTTCAACGAGGCCTGGGGCGTGGACGTCGCCGTCTCCACCCCGCGCCTGATGTCGGCCCTGGTGGAGGAGGCGGTGAGCGTCGGCGATCTCGTCCGGCTCATGCGCTTCAGCCAGGGCGACGCGAACCTCGTCGAGCTGACCCTCCCCGAGGAGGCCGCGCTGGTGGGCACCCGGGTCGGGGACGTCGCCTGGCCCGAGGACACCTCGCTGGTCACGATCATCCGCGGCCACCGCGTGCTGACGCCGTCCAAGGACGACGCGCTCGAGGCGGGCGACGAGCTGCTGTTCGTCGCGGCCCCGCACCGCGAGGAGCAGCTGGAGGACCTGCTCTCGGTGCGCAGCGCCGACGCCGAGGCGTAGCGGACCGACGACGAGGGGCGGCCGGAACCCGTGGGTTCCGGCCGCCCCTCGTACGTTCACCGGCGCGGGGCGCCGGGTCAGTTGTTGGCGGCCTCCTTGGCGGCGCGCTCGGCCTTCTCGGCCCGCTCGGCCTCCTCCATCTCGGCGATCACGTCGATCGGCGGCGGCGCCTTGGCCAGGAAGATCCAGGTCAGGTAGACGCAGAGCAGGAACGGCGGGATGCCGAGGGCGACCTTGACCCAGCCGAGCTGGGTGGCGTTCCCCCAGAAGTAGAGCGGGAACAGGATCGCCGACTTGGCGAGCAGGATGATGCCCCAGGCCCAGGTGGCCTTGGTGTACGCGACCAACCGGCCCGGGTTCCGTGTCCGCCAGGAGAGGTTCTCCTTGAGGATCGGGCCGAGGAGCAGCCCGATCAGCGGGAACCCCGCGAGCGCGGAGATCACGTAGGCGACGGCCAGGCCGAGGGTGTAGAGCATGCCGGGCAGATAGAAGTTCTTGGCGTCGCCGGACATCAGCGCGAACACCGCGCCGAAGGCGACCCCGAAGACGCCGCTGAAGGCGTGCTTGAGGGTCTGCTTGCGCACCAGCCGGGCCAGTGCCAGCACCAGCGAGAGCCCCAGCGCGGCGATGGCCGCGACGTGGATGTCCCGGTTGATCGTGTAGATCAGGACGAAGACGAGGCCGGGCACCGTCGTGTCGATCATGCCCCAGACGCCGCCGAAGGCCTCCAGGAGCGCGTGTTCGGCCGCCGCCTTCGAGGCGGCCTCGTCGTGCTCCGGGCGCTGCTCCGCCCCCGTCGTGGGCTGTGCCCCGGTCCGCTTGTCGATCGACACCACCGGCTACTCCTGTCCGACCGGACGCAATTCGTACTTGGGATTGAACAGCACCGGACGGCCGCGGTTCATGGAGATCCGCCCCGACGCGATGATCCTGCGGCCCGGCTCGATGCCGACGATGCTGCGCCGGCCGAGCCACACCACGTCGAGCGGCGCGGAACCGTCGAACAGCTCCGCCTCCAGGGCGGGCACACCGGCGCGCGGCCGCAGTGTGACAGCGCGTAGTGTACCGGTCACGGTCACTATGTCGCGATCGTGGCAGTCGCAGATCCGCGTACAGCCGACTTCCTCGGTGTCCTGCCGCAGCTCGTCGGAGTGCAGCTCCTCCTGGGAGGTGGACAGGCGGTCGAGCATTCTGCGGAATCTGCCGGCCGGCCGGTCCGAACGGGTGGTACCACTCATACGGGAAGGGTACCGGGCCCGGGTGAACGGATCACTGATCACTTCTCGAAGCGGTAGCCCATGCCCGGTTCGGTGATGAAATGCCGCGGGTGCGAGGGGTCGGCCTCGAGCTTGCGCCGCAGCTGCGCCATGTACACCCGCAGGTAGTTGCTCTCGGTGCCGTATGACGGGCCCCACACCTCCTGCAGCAGCTGCTTCTGGCTGACGAGCCGGCCGGTGTTGCGGACCAGGACCTCCAGCAGGTGCCACTCTGTGGGGGTGAGCCGGACGTCGGCGCCGTCGCGGTTGACCTTCTTGGCGGCGAGGTCGACGGTGAAGGACTCCGTCTCCACGGCCGCGGCGCCGTCCTCGGGGCCGCCGGGCGTGGCGCGGCGGACGGCGGCGCGCAGCCGGGCCAGCAGCTCGTCCATGCCGAAGGGCTTGGTGACGTAGTCGTCGGCGCCCGCGTCCAGGGCCTCGACCTTCTCGTCGGAGGCCTGGCGGGCCGAGAGCACGATGATCGGCACCCGGGTCCAGCCGCGCAGTCCCCGGATCACCTCGACACCGTCCATGTCGGGCAGGCCGAGGTCGAGGACGATGACGTCGGGGTGGCGCGCGGCGGCGAGCTGCAGCGCGGTCGCGCCGTCGTGGGCCGCGTCGACCTCGTACTTGCGGGCCCGCAGGTTGATCACGAGAGCACGCACGATCTGCGGCTCGTCGTCGACCACGAGCACCCGGTTCATGGAGCCTGCCTTTCCTTCACGGTGAGCGGGGTGGAGCGGGGGTGCGGTACGGGCACGGTCAGGTCGTCGCCTCGGCGGGCAGGTCCGGGGCGGTGGGGACGCTGCCGGGCGCTGCCGGGAGGGTGAGCACCATGGTCAGGCCGCCTCCGGGGGTGTCCTCGGGCTGCAGGGTGGCTCCCATGGCGTCGGCGAAGCCGCGGGCGACCGCCAGGCCGAGACCCACGCCGTTGCCGCGGGGGGCGTCTCCGTACCGCTGGAACGGCTCGAAGATCCGTTCCTTCGCGGCGTCCGGGACCCCGGGGCCGCGGTCGACGACGCGCAGGTCGACATGGCCGCCCAGGGCGCTGGCGGCGACCAGCACCGCGGTGTCGGCGGGGCTGTACTTGACGGCGTTCTCGACGATGTTGGCGACGCTGCGTTCCAGGAGGCCGGGGTCGACGGACACCATGGGCAGGGTCTCGGGGACGTCCAGGGTGACGCTGCCGTCGGGGACGCCGCGCAGGGCCTTGGGCACGACCTCGTCGAGGTCGACCTCCCGGATCAGGGGGGTGACGGTGCCGGTCTGCAGCCGGGACATGTCGAGCAGGTTGCCCACCAGGTTGTCGAGCCGGTCCGCGCCCTCCTCGATGCCCGCCAGCAGCTCGGCCTCGTCCTCCTCGGACCAGGCGACGTCGTCGGAGCGCAGCGAGCTGACCGCCGCCTTGATGGCGGCGAGCGGGGTGCGCAGGTCGTGCGAGACGGCGGCGAGCAGGGCGGTGCGGATGCGGTTGCCCTCGGCGAGTTCGTGGGCCCTGGCGGCCTCGTCCTCCAGCCGCTGCCGGTCCAGCACGCCGGCGGCCTGGGCCGCGAAGGCGGACAGCACGCGGCGGTCGGAGGCGGGCAGCACCCGGCCGACGAGGGCCAGCGAGAGTGTGTCGCTGACCGGCACCTCGACGTCCGCGTCCTCGGGGCGCAGGCACTGCCGGGCGCCGACGCCGGCGGCGCAGGTCCACGCGTCGTGCTCGGTGACCCGCTCCAGCAGGGAAACGGTCTCCATGCCGAAGGTCTCCCGGACCCGGTCCAGCAGGGCCTCAAGGGAGTGCTCGCCGCGCAGCACACTGCCCGCCAGGTGCGACAGGATCTCGGCCTCGGACTGGAGTCTGGCGGCCTGGTGGGTGCGGCGCGCGGCCAGGTCGACGACGGAGGCCACCGCGACGCCGACCACCACGAAGATCACGATGGCGATCAGGTTCTCGGGCTGGGCGATCGTGAAGGTGTGCAGGGGCGGGGCGAAGTAGTAGTTCAGCAGCAGCGAGCCGCCGACGGCCGAGACGAGCGCCGGGTAGAGGCCTCCGATCAGGGCCGCCGCGACCGTCAGGGTCATGAACAGCAGCATGTCGGTGGCGATGCCCAGGGATGAGTGCACCTGGGTGAGCGCCAGGCAGAGCAGCGCGGGGCCCAGCACACCCGTCAGCCAGCCGGTGATCACCCGGGAGCGGCCGAGCTGGGCACCACGCGCCACGGGCAGGCCCCGGCCCTTGGCGGCGTGCTCGTGGGTGACGATGTGCACGTCGAGGTCGGGGCCGGACTCGCGGGCGACG